>DASXGS010000267.1:0-3458 GCA_036488975.1 Rhizomicrobium sp.
CGGATTTCTCGTAGAACGACAGAAGCCAATCTCCTTTGCCTATGAAGGGTTACAGTTCGTCGACTGCTTTCGAGTCGATCTTATGATCGCCTCGCATATTCCAGTTGAGATTAAATCGATTGAAAGGCTCGCTCCAGTCCATAGCAAGCAGCTGCTGACCTATCTACGTTTGCTGAAGCTGCCTGTCGGTCTGCTAATCAACTTCGGCGAAGCGACATTAAAGAGCGGGTTGAAACGTGTGGTGAACCGCCTTCCGCTCTCCGCGTCTCCGCGCCTCCGCGTGAATCAATCGACCGTTGAGCCACGATCCGGCGGAGATGCGCTGTGAGGGCTAGGAGCAATTTTGCACGCGGGGACGGGGAGGCGCGGAGGATATGATCGTAACTCAACCAGCCTTGCTATTTTCCGAAGGCGGTTTGAAGAGCGGACCACAGGGGTTGTCCGATAAGTTGCTCCTCTCCGCGTCTCCGCGTCTCCGCGTGAACAATCCCGCCGCCGCGCCAACGTCGGATGGAGACATGCTGTGAGAAACATCACGCTTGCGGCCACGCAGTTTGCCTGCTCGTGGGATGTGCCCAAGAACATCGCGCGCGCCAAGGAACTGGTGCGCGCGGCGGCGGACAAGGGCGCCAATGTCATCCTGCTGCAGGAGTTGTTCGAGACGCCGTACTTCTGTCAGGATCAGTGCGCCGATCATTTCGGCCTCGCCAGGCCATTCAAGGACAATCCGCTGATCGCGGAATTCGCCGAATTGGCGAAGGAATGCGGCGTCGTGCTGCCGATCAGCTTCTTCGAACGCGCCGGCCGCGCGCATTTCAACTCCGTCGCCATGATCGATGCCGATGGAACGGTGCTCGGGCTTTACCGCAAGTCGCACATCCCGGACGGCCCGGGTTATCAGGAGAAATTCTACTTCACGCCCGGCGATACCGGCTTCAGGGCCTGGCACACGAAATTCGGTGTGCTCGGTTGCGGTATCTGCTGGGACCAGTGGTTTCCGGAAAGCGCGCGCGCCATGGCACTGATGGGCGCGGAAGTGCTGCTCTATCCGACTGCCATCGGCACCGAGCCGCCACCGGCGCCGCCGGTAGATTCGCGCGACCACTGGCGCCGCGTCATGCAGGGGCACGCCGGCGCCAATTACGTGCCGCTGGTGGCGAGCAACCGTATCGGCACCGAACGCGGGCAGGCGGGCGAGATGACGTTCTACGGCTCATCCTTTATCGCCGACCCCATGGGCGCCATCGTTGCGGAGTTGGGCCGCGACGAAAAAGGCGTGACTACCGCCAGCTTCGATCTCGACGAGATTGCGAAAATGCGCGCGTCCTGGGGCCTGTTCCGCGACCGCCGCCCCGATTTGTACGGGCCGCTCGGCAGCCACGACGCGGCATGAGTGCGTTCCTCGGCGGCGCCATTCTGGCGCTGATGGTGCAGGATGCTGCCGTCGCAGACCCGAGCGCATCGACGCGTGAAATCTACAATGTCAGCCTCGCACGGACGAGCGGCTATCTGCGGAGCGCGCATGGACGCACCGTAGTGGAGACACGAGAAGAATGCGGCGGCACGCGAACGGTGCAGCGCTCGCTTTCGGATGTGACGTATAAGACCGGTGTGCCCATCCGCACGGATTTCGTAACGGAAACATGGGAAAGCCGCGATCACCGCACGTTGCGCTTCGATGCGCGCAATCTCCAGAGCGGCAATGGCGCCGAACGCCACGCCGGCACCGCCCGGCTGTTCGCCAATGGAACAGGGCAGGTGACGTTCACGTCGAAGGACAAGCCGTTCGCCCTGCCGCGCGGCGCCATGTTTCCCGGCGCCTTCTCTCAGGCCATTCTCGCGGTGGCGCAGAAAAGTCGGAGCCTTGAAAACCGGATGGTGTTTCAGGGCGGCGGACGCGATGCGTTGGTCACCGCCTCGGTGCGCATCGGCGCGCGCGAGATACACCCGCAAATAACGGCGCAAGACCCGGATCATCTGCTGAAGGGGGTTACCGCTTGGCCGATGTTGATGAGCTATTTTCCGGATCAGGCCGAACTGCCCGCCTCCGAAATCGCGACGGAGCTTTACGCAAACGGCATGATGGGCTCGCTGTCCTTCATCTACCCGCAATACACACTGCGGGCCACGCTTGTTCGGGTGCAGCCGCGCAAGACCCACTGCTGACACAACGGTGTGTCTGCAGTAAGCGGACGGATGGACCGCGCGGTCTTGCGCTTGCACTCCGGTAACCCGATATCGAAACGTTGGCTCTTTGACACTGATGTTTGCAATCGGCTCTGCCGAGACGGTTAAGGCCGGACTGCGCGATGTGAGGGGGGTATAGGGGCTGTGGATTCCAGCAAAACGAGTCAGTGTGTCTATCGGCCTGAAGAGTACTAGACCTTGCGTTAGCGGCGTGTCGAAAGGCCTCGGCCCGTGCCGACGGCATCTTGGCCGAATTTGGCGCGCACCTGATCCATGGCGCGCTCGGCGGACGCGCGTTTGATCGCGGCGCGATCGACCAGATCGATCGGGTCACATTGCGATTCCAGGCAGATGTTGTGCAGGCCAACGCCCAGTAGCCGGAAGGGAGTACCGTCCGCCTCCCGCCTTAGCGTCTCGCGCGCGACACGAAACATGCGGTCCGCAAGCTGCGTCGGCGCATCGAGCGAGACGCTGCGTGTGCGGATGCGGAATTTCGAGGTCTTCAACTTGAGCACCACCGTGCGGCCTCCCAGTCCGGCCGCCTTGGCGCGAATGCCCACGCGCTCGCATTGCCGCCACAGGATGCGCTCGAGATCGCGGAGGGCGGTGAGGTCGGTCTCGAAAGTGGTTTCCGACGAGATGCTCTTCATCTCGCCCGAGGGGTCGACTTTGCGCGTGTCGTCGGCGTTGGCGAGCCGGGAGAGCCAGAGGCCCGTGCTGCCGTAGCGCTTGCCGAGTTCGCGCGGATCCGCTTCCTGCAGCTGGCCGATGCGCGTAATGCCATCCTTGGACAGCCGCGCCTGCAAGGCGGCGCCTGCACCGCGGATGAACGACACCGGTTTATCGCGCAGGAACGATTTCGCTTCCGCCCGGCCGATGACGGCAAAACCGCGCGGTTTGTCGAGCTCAGAGGCGAGCTTCGCCAGAAACTTGTTGAAACTGAGCCCGATGGAGACGGTGATGCCGATCTCGCGTTCGATGCGGTTCGCCAGCGCGATCAGCGTGCGCGCCGGTGTCATGCCGTGCAGCCGTTCGGTGCCGGAAAGATCGAGATAGGCTTCGTCCAGCGACAGCGGCTCGGTGAGGGGCGTGAGGTCGCGCATCAGCCTGCGCACCTCGCGCGCCACCTCCACATATTTGCTCATACGCGGGCGGACGATAACGGGATCGGGGCACAGTTGCAGCGCCTGGAACATCGGCATCGCCGAGCGCACGCCATAGGTGCGGGCGACGTAACAAGCTGTTGAGACGACGCCGCGCTTGCCGCCGCC
>DASXGS010000279.1:0-6862 GCA_036488975.1 Rhizomicrobium sp.
GTGAGCACGACGAAGCGCCGCTCGCGACCACCGCCCCACATCTCTTCAACCGCACGAGCCAGCGCGAGCGCATCGGCAAAGCGCCCGCCGCCCTCCCCGTCCGTGCCCACGAAATCCGTATCGCAGAAATTGCAGGCGGCCGTTGCGCGATCCTGCTCGCGGCCGTTCCACAGATTGCAGCCCGCAAAACGGCAGAAAACCGCCGGCCGGCCGGCGTTCCGGCCTTCGCCCTGCAGCGTGTAAAAAATCTCCTTGACCGAGTACGTCATGCTCTCCTGGACCGCGGGCGCCGTTTCGCGCGAGCTTGCTCCGCTTCATAGACGGGTGGCAGATCCATTATACCCAAGTCGCGCCGGGACAGGCACCTGAGGCAAGGTGCTGAAGCGCGAACTCGGACGCGGCCTTAAGAGCGGGTTATGAGCCCATCAATACGGCCGGTCACCGCGTGCCCACAGGCGGTACATGGTGCGAAAATATTTGGTGTCGTCGTACAGCGTGCCGGTGTGCAGGGTACAGCGATTGTCCCACATGAGCACGTCACCCACCTTCCATTTGTGGCGATAGACGAACTGCTCCTGCGTCATGAATTCCACAAGCTCGTCCACCAGCTGAAGCCCCTCGTCCTTGGGCATTCCAATGACATCGATCACGGTGCCGGTAGACGGCCACAACGCCTTGCGACCGTTGGCGGGATGCGTGCGGATCAACGGATGAATGACATCGGGATTGGCCTGTTTGATTTCTTCCGGCAGCTCCCGCGCGCCGTACTGACGCGTCGCCATGAAGTGCTGATAGCTGTGGTGCAGTTTCAGTTCCGACAGCTGCGCCTGCCGCTCGGGACCCAACGCCTTATATGCCGCGCAACCGTCGGCGAGCAGCGTGTCGGAGCCCTCCGGCGGCACCTCTACGGCATACAGCATCGTGCACATCACCGGCTCGGCCTTGTAGCTGTAGTCGGTGTGCCAGCCGACGCCATCATTGTGCGCGCCGATGGGCATGCCGTCTTTTGTGCGGTTCGACAGGATGTAGACCTTCGGATGCCGCGGCAGCGTGAACTCTTTTAGCGTGTGATCTTCCGGCTGGCCGAAGGCCGAAACGAAGGTTTCGAGATCCTCAGGCGTGACCTTCTGGCCGCGCAGCAGAATAGCGCCGTGGCGCTGGAATACACTGACGATGGCGGCGCGATCGGTCGCTGTCGCCCTATGGAGATCGACGCCGAAAATCTCGGCCCCAAAGCCGGGCTTGAGCTCCTGAACCTCCAGCGTGGCTGCGGACATGGCATGCTCCTGTGACACCTTCACGCTAATGCCGCGCGCGCGCTCGCGTCTTGCCCGCACGCGACCACGCTTTTGGGTCAGAGGCGCTGGCTGGTGAATCCCCCCTCCGACAGCAACACATTCCCGGTGCATCTACGGGCAAGACCTTCTAAGCCAGATGCCTAGGCTAAACGCAGGGCGCAAAGGGCCTGAACCGACGATGCCGAACAACCTGCTGACCGATGCGTTTTTCGCGAGCCTCGAAAGCTCGGATGGCGATATTGCCAGGGCGGAGACGCTTCCGCCTCTCTGCTACACCGACACCGAATTCTTCAAGTTCGAGCAGGAAGCGGCGTTCAATCATGAATGGCTGTGCGTCGGCCGCGAAGCGCAGGTGAAGAATCCCGGCGATTATTTCACGACCCGCATTATCGGCGAACCGATCGTGGTGACGCGGGATCGCGCCGGCGAAATTCACGCCATGTCGAGCGTGTGCCAGCACCGCGCCATGCTGGTCGCCGAAGGCGCCGGCAACGCACGCGGCTTCGTCTGCCCCTATCATCACTGGGTCTATTCGCTGACCGGCGAACTGGTGAACGCACCGGCGATGGATCGGACCTGCGGCTTCGACAAGGGCTCGGTGCGCCTCGCGCCGTTCAAGGTGGAGACCTGGCAGGGATTCATCTTCATCAATTTCGACGCCGATGCGGCGCCGCTGGCGCCGCGCCTTGCTGCCGTTTCATCGGCGATCGCCAATTATCGCATCTCCGAGGCGGAGACCTTGGCACCGATGACAGGCCGCTTTCCTTGGAACTGGAAAGTGATGTTCGAGAATAACAATGACGGGTATCACGCGAGCAAGCTGCATCGCGGGCCGCTGCACGATTTCGTGCCGAGCGAGCGCGCGGTGTTTCCGGATGCCGATCCGAGCGACGCGGGCTTCCTCCGCTTCAACGGCACGCTGCATCCCGATGCCAGCTTCAATCCTACGCAGCGCGCCGTGCTGCCGGTGTTTCCGCATCTGACGGACGAAGACCGCGCGCGCATGACATTCGCCAACATGCCGCCCACGCTGTCATTGGTGATGACGAGCGATCTGGTGATCTATCTCATCCTGCGGCCGCTGACGGTGGACACGATGGAGCAGGACACCGGAATTCTGGTCGCGCCCGGCGCAACGCAGGATCCGGCCTTCGAGCACCGGTTGGAAATGATCATGACCTCGGCCAAAAAGATCATCGCGCAGGACATGCATGTGGATGAGCGCGTGCAGGAAGGCTTGCAGTCGCGTTACGCGGTGCGGGGCCGATACTCCTGGCAGGAAGGGGCACAGGGCCAGCTGAACCGGTGGCTGCTGCTGCGCTACCGCCGGGCGTGGAATGCCATGAAGCCAGGAGCCGCCCGTCCCCACTGAACACCCGCGCCCCGGTTGCACCGCGCACGACTTGGCCTAGCTATAGGCTATAGTCCATTCAGGTGGCGGGTCGGGAGCTTGGTTCGCGCGGTGAAGGCGTGGCGTTTCAGTACGGATTCATACCCCGCGCCGGAACGGGCGGCGGCCTGGCGCGATGCCATGCACCGGCTCGGGCTGCCGGTCGGGGACCTCGCCGAGTCCGAACCACCCAACGCATCCGTGACCTGCCTCACCTCGGCTCTCGGCATGGAGTTTGCGCTGATCGATGCGCAGGCGCAGACCATTAGCGGCCGCCGGACCGATTTGCCTGCGGCGGTGTGGCTCGCAGTGCTTCTCGATGGCGAGGCCTCGTTGCAGGGTGACGGTGCGGAAAAAGAAATTGCGGTCGGCGACATCGCCTATGGCCCCACAGGGCGTGCGGCCACCCTTGTGATGGAAACATCCTGCCGACTGCTGTTCATCCGCGTGCCGCGTGTGGCTCTCGATCACCGGCTGGTTTCGGTGCACGGCCTGAAGATCGGATTGCTGCAAGCTGAGCGCGGCGTCGTCGAGATTTTCTCCGGTCTGCTGACCGCAACCGCCGACGCGCTGCCGGAACTGACGGAAGACCAACTGCGGCCGGTGGAGCTGGCGCTCACCGAATTCCTCGCTGCCAGTCTTGCCGAACTAGGTGCCGGCGATTCGGCGGATGCCGGTCTCTCTCCGCACTTGCACCGCATCTGCCAGACCATCGAAACGATGCTGCCGGACACCGAACTCTCCCTCCGCCGGCTTGCGGCCAAAAGCGGTGTCTCCACGCGGTACATCCAGAAACTGTTTGCCTCTGCTAAAGACACCTTCAGCCACTATCTTCGCGTGCGCCGCCTCGAACGCTGCCGGATGGATCTGGGAAGCCCGATGCATGCGCGTCTGTCGATTTCGGAAATCTGCTTTCGCTGGGGCTTTAACGATTCGGCGCATTTCAGCCGCGCCTTCCGCAACCAGTATGGCCAGTCGCCGCGGGAATACCGCCGCGCCGCCGGTGCGACCGCCGACGAAAAGGTGCCGGCGTAAGTGTCAGACTGGCTTCTCGCCGCCGATGGTGACGCGAAAGCCGGAGCGCGTCTGCGGGAAGTAGTCCCACACGGCGAGGTGCTGGGTGCAGCGGTTGTCCCAGAACGCCACCGAATGCGGCCGCCAGCGGAAGCGCACGTGGAAGTTCGGATTGGTCATGTGCTGGTAGAGGAAGCCCAGAATGGCGTCGCTTTCCGCCTTGGGCACTTCCATGATTCGGGTGGTGTAGGAGCCGTTCACGAACAGGCCCTTGCGCCCAGTGACCGGATGCGTGCGCACGACCGGGTGAATCGAACAGGGATATTGCCGATCGAGATCGGGAAACAGTGGCCGGTACACATGGTTGCCGTCATGCTCCGCCGTCAGCCCTTCGAGATACGCCTTCATGCGCGCCGACAGCGCCTCGTATGCGGCGTACATGCTGGCAAACATCGTATCGCCGCCGGTTTCCGGCACCGTGTGCAGATAAAGGATGCTGCCCATCGGCGGGAGGGCGTCGCAGGTGAGGTCGGAATGCCAGTCCTCCCCGGCGATGTATTTGGATTGCGCATCGGCATGAATGGCGACGACTTCGGGATGATCCGGCAGGCCCGCCACGCTGCTGTGAAGCATCAGATCCCCGAACGCGCGCCCGAACGCCTTCAACTCGTCATGCGACAGCGGCTGATCGCGGAAGAAGATGACCTGGTGATCGGCCAGGGCGCGCTGCACCTCTGCGAGCTGTTCTGGCTCCAGCGGCTTGCGCAAATTCACACCGCCAATTTCCGCGCCGATCCGCAAGGTCAGCGGCCGAACGTCGATAGTTTCGTAAGTTATTTTCGCCTCCCGGATGTCTTCTGGCCTAAATCCATGCTGCCACGGCCTCCTCGGTCCGGATCACAATCGCAAAGTTCAGGTCCAGGCTCCGCAATGTGGCATCGTGCAATGTGGAATCGTAGGACGCGCACGCGTCTCCCACAAGAAAGACATGATAGTCGCGGTGAAAGGCGTCGCGCACGGTCGAATCCACACAACACTCGGTCGTGAGCCCACAAGCAACCAGTGTATCGATCCCTCTCTCCTTCAGTACCGCGTCAAGCGACGTCCCCATGAATGCACTGTAGCGATGCTTGGTGACCACGAGATCGCCCGCCAACGCCGGTACAAGGACAAGATCGGCACCGCGCGTTCCCGCGCGACACAGTGCGAGTGCTTGTTCGGGCGACTGTCCATGCCGTCGAGCGCGTTCGGCCCACGCCGGTGAATCGTTCTCCGGACTGGTTTCCAGCCGGACGAAGATAACCGGTACACCGGCGGCGCGCGCGCTCGCTGTCAGCCGCGCAGCATTGCCGAGTGCAGGCGGAACCGCGGAAAGGTCGTGTCCCGCCAGTCCTGCGGCGCCATCGCGGCTTGCAAAATCCGTCTGCATGTCGATGACCAGCAGCGCGGTGCGCCCGCGCGCGATCCATTCCGGAAGCAGCCGTTCACCCATCGCCAATAACCAGTGCGGCCTCTTTGCAACGATGCAAAGCAATCTAGCGGGACTCGACAGGCAAGAACACGTCCGTGCATGGTTGCCGTGCGCGTGGGTCCAAGTCTTCACGGCCGCTTCGCAGTAGAAATGTAGCCGCACAGAGTCTGGCCGGGAACGCGGGGGATAGCAGCCGTTCTTGCGGGCCGGATGGCTTGAAGGGCCTGTGCACAAGGGCGATGCCGGAGCCTGCTTCGGCAGTTTTTATAGGGGGCGGACCATGTCTCGATTTTCCTCGCGTTCACGCCGGTATCTTTTCGGCTCAGCCTGTGCGGTTGCGCTGGCGGCGTGGTTCTCGGGCCCGGCCGCCGCACAGACGGCACCGGCCAGTCCCGGCGCCAATGCGGGGGCGGAAGAGATCGTGGTGACGGCGGAGCGCCGCACCGAGGATATTCAGCGCACGCCGCTCGCCGTGACCGCGCTTTCGGCGCAGACGCTGGACAAATCCTTCGTCACCCAGATTGCCGACCTGAACAGCACCGTGCCGAGCCTCCAGTCGACCAAGACGTCCGGTTTCGAAAACATCGTGACCATCCGCGGCATCGGTTCCGAAACGCCGGAAAACGACCTGACGACCGTGCCGGGCACATCGCTCTTCGTCGACGGCGTCTACATGGTGAACACGATCACCCTGTCGCAGACGCTGTTCGATCTGGACCGCATCGAGGTTCTGCGCGGGCCGCAGGGCGCGCTTTACGGCCAGAGCTCGATCGGCGGCGCAATCAACATCGTTACCCGACAACCCCAGCTTGGCGAGTTCAACGGGTTCGGCGATTTCAGCGCCGGCACCTATGCGCTGACGCGTGAGCGGGCCGAGATCAATGTTCCCGTCGGCGACGAGCTTGCTGTGCGCGGCTCCATCCAGCAGTTCGACCACAAAGGCTTCACCAACAATCTGTCGATTCCGGACTTCCGCGAGGACGACGCGCACAACACCAGCCTGAAGGCAGCAGTGCTCTGGCAGCCGGTTTCCAACTTCACCGCCACGCTGACCGGCCAGTGGTACAGGGCGGACGAGCACGGCCAGGCGCAACAGAACATCAACGATCCGTCAAACGATCCGTGGCAGATCCACCAGGACTTTCCGTCGAAATCGGATCTGACAACCGCGCTGTACCACCTGAACCTGCAATACGACGCGCCGTGGTTCAGCGTGAAGTCCGTCAGCGGCTATCAATACCTCAAGAGCATTCTGCAGGAGGACAGCGACCGCAGCACGTTCGGGCTGATCGATGCCTACGACCACGTGGCGGGCTGGAACACCTGGGTGCGGAGCTACACGGAGGAATTGGACATTCTTTCGACGCCCGATTCACCGCTCCAGTGGATTGTCGGCGGGTTCTTGCTCCACCAGAACAGCAAGCAATTTGTGGCGGAATTCGGCTGCGGTACGGTCGGCGTACCGGATTCATGTTCCAGCGGGCCTCCTCCCGACATGTTCGATCTGCGCGGGATCGAAAATCCTCCCTATCCCTCCAACCTGAACTACGGCAACATTTCCAAGGTCAAGCGGGACTCTGAATCCGTTTTCGCGCAGGCCACCTATTCGATCCTGCCGAACTGGCGAATCACAGGCGGCGGCCGTTTCAATCACGACCGCTACGTGGACGATCTTTTCAACTTCTCCGC
>DASXGS010000327.1:0-4415 GCA_036488975.1 Rhizomicrobium sp.
CGTATTTCTCGATGAACTCCGTCTGCCCGTGCAGCAAAACGCAAACGCCGCGCGGGGTCAGTTCCGGCGGCGCGAACAGCGTGGCGATGCGCAATTGCTTGCCATCGCGGCCATAGATGTAACGCGGTTGCAGGTCTTCCGGCCTGAAGATGCGGGGGCCCGGGCTCACCGCCATTCCATATCCGGCTCTGATATCCATCGCGCGCGCCCTTGTGCGGCCCACCCCCGCGCGAACAGTTTAGCGGGGCAAGGGTGCAGCACGCGTTGAGACGCGCGCGCGGATTTTCGTAAAACTCTAGCCCCGTGCCTTTTGCAATACGGGCCCGAGCCGCATCGCAAGGCCCATATCGCCCGCCACGCGCAGCTTGCCTTGCATGAACGCGGAGGTGCCGTCGAGCTCGCCCTTCACCATCTTCTCGAAGGTGTCGAGGCCAACGGTGATGGTGCAGTCGGCGCTTTTGCCTTCGCCATCGGTCACCGTGTTTGGGGTCGATTTGCCATCGATCAGCACGCTGCCCGGGTCGCCGAAATCGAATTTCAGCGTGCCGCCAAGGCCGGAATCCGCGCCGATGGCGGGACCCATCTGGTCGATGATCTTCTGCACTTCCTCAGAGGCCATGTTCTTCTCCCCGCCACCCAATCGTGGCGATCAATGCGTTTGTTCCGGAAGCCCAGCCGATCGGTTGGCGGGGGCGTCTCGAAATATGAGCATTTGTCAGTCGCCCCTGCAATGGCGCGCTCTGTCAAATGGCCGTAGCATGGGCCGGGCTGACAAGGGAGAGACGCATGGGTGTCACCGATCGCGCGGGCGTGCTCGCATTCCTGCAACAGAACGAACTCAAGGATCTGAGCATCGCCGAGCAGCGGGCACGCATGGACACGCTCTCGGATTTCTTCCCGGTTCCCGACGGCACGGAGGTCGAGCCCGCTAAGGTTGGCGGCATTCCCGGCGAATGGGTGCGGGCGCGGCGCACGCGCAACGATGCCGCGTTGCTGTATCTCCATGGCGGCGGATATGTGGTGGGCTCGCCGAAATCGCATCGCCATTTGGCGGCCGCACTCAGCGAAGCATCGGGCCAGCCCGTATTCTCGGCCGATTATCGGCTGGCGCCGGAGCATCCCTTCCCTGCAGCCGTGAAAGATGCCGTGGCGGCGTACAAAGGCCTGCTCGAATCCGGTATCGCGCCGGCGAAGATCGCGGTTGCCGGCGACAGCGCCGGCGGCGGGCTGACCATTGCCACGCTGGTGTCGCTGCGCGATCAGGGCATTCCGATGCCAGGCTGCGCCGTGGCGATTTCGCCGTGGGCCGATCTCACGCAAGGCGGCGAGAGCTATCGCGCGCGTAGCAAACGCGATCCCATGATCAGGAGCGAAGGGCTCGACCAGATGGCCGCCGCCTATACCGGCAGCGCCGATCCCAAAACGCCGCTGGCATCGCCGGTGTATGCGGATTTGCACGGGCTGCCGCCGTTGCTCATCCAGGTCGGCACCGAGGAGACGCTGTACGACGACACTGTCCGCCTCGCCAGCCGCGCCGATGCAGCCGGCGTGGAAGTCAGCACAGAAAGTTGGGGCGGTATGATGCATGTGTGGCACATTTTCCATCCCATTCTTTCCGAAGGGCGTGACGCGGTTTCGCGCATCGGCAGTTATGTAAAGGCCCACATCGGGTGAGTTTGCAGAACACGCGGGCAAGTGAACTCGAATCCGCCGTTCCGGCGCAGCCGCAGAAACGCGATGCGCTGGGGCAGTTCTGTTTTGTCCTCCACTTCCTGCCGCTGCTCTACATTGTCACGGGATGGCTGGCGCCATGGCGTGGCGGGCTGATTTTCTATCTCGCGTTCCTGCCGGCCGTCTTCCTGCAGTGGAAGCTCAACAAAAGCACCTGCGTGCTGAACAACATCGAGTCGCTGATCCGCACCGGGCGCTGGCGTAATCCATCCAATCGCGAGGAAGGCGCCTGGCTGCGCACCCTTGTGAACGACAGGACCGGCTGGAATCTGTCCCGCACGGGGATGGATATCTTCATCAACGGCGTAATGCTGCTATTCTGGTGCCTCGCTTTCGCGCGCCTGCGCGCGTGGTTGTAGGTCTGGCGGGCGTGAAGCTTTTATAACACTTGTTCCGTCTTCCCCTTGGTCGATTCCTGCGCTAGCGTTCGCAGACTTCGTCTTCACGGCTGCACCGATCGGGGCGGGCTGCTTGGTTACGGGGCGTGGGGATCGTCGGGGCACCTTCCAGCCGCTTCGCCGTCTCAAAACGTTGGGTCAAATTCGCGCGATGAAGAGGGGGCTCGCGCCACCCTCTCCATGTGCTTGGAAAGGGTGTTGTCTGATGTCTCGAGTGAAGTTCGTGCTCTTGCTCTCCGCGGCTGCAATGGGCGTAACGACAACCGCCGAAGCGGCGCCGCTGATTTCATTTTCTCTGAACCTGCCGGCGCCGCGCGTTGCGGTGAACCAGGCGCTCTCGCCAAGCGCCATCGCTGGCAGTCTGCGCCAGCGCGGCTTCCGGGTGCAGGAGATGTACCGGAAAGGTCCCGCCTATTCCGTCACCGCCATCGGCCCGAGCGGCAACAAGGTGCTGCTGATGGTGGATGGCCGCAGCGGCGCCATCATCGGCATGAGTGTGCTGGCGGCGGTGGTTCCGATCGCTCCGCAGGTGGCGCCGAACGCCGTGTTCCTTGACGACCGCCACCCGTTCGGCGCCGTGGTGCCGGAAGTGATCTACGAGCATTGGGACCGCTACAGTGAGCCACAATGGGAGCAGCCCGGGCCTGCGGCGATCGTCGTCCAGCCGACCTATGCACCTTACGAATACGCGGTGCCGCACAACTTCGTGCACACCTCGCCGCGCACCCACAAGAGCTACGCCATCGCGCCGCCCAGGTATCGCGGCATGCAGCTGCGCAACAGCTCCGGCCAGCAGATCAGGCAGGCGGAAACGCGCGCCGAAGCGGCCGACAAGGCGGCGGCCTATGAGGCGGAACGCGCCGATCAGGCCACCTATGACAAGGCGCAAGCACAGGAGTCCGCCGACAAGGCCAACCAGCGCGCCGACGACCTCGACAGGGAGAACAACAGTCTCGCCGACTATGGCGACCAGCAGCAGAAGCGGGCAGAGGAGGCGGAACAGCGCGCCGCTGCCGCCGAGAAGCAGTTGGAAGAGAAGGGCCAGGCGGATTCTCCTTGCGACCCAAATGCGGATGGCTGCGGGAAGGCCACGCTCCAGCCGGAGGACGACAACAAACCCCCTGAGCAAGGCGAGACGCCGGCCAACCCGGAGGATCAGAAGCCGGTAGGGGCCGAGCCCACGTCGCCTGAAGGCAATCCAACCGAAGGGCCGCAGCCAGCCGCGCCCGAGCAGCCCGCGCGGGAAGAGCCGCAGCCTGCGCCACAGGAACAGCCCGCGCCACAGGAACAGCCCGCGCCGGCCGAGGAACCGCAGCCCGCGCCACAGGAACAACCGACTCCCCAAGAAGAGCGACCGGAACCTCAGCAGCAACAAGAGGCAGTGCCTGAGCCGGAGCCGCAGCAAGAAGCAGCGCCTGAGCCGGAGCCACAGCAGGAACAGGCGCCGGAACCGGAGCCCCAGCAGGAAATGGACAATAGCGGTGGCGGGGATGACAACGGAGGGGGCGGCGGCGACGATGGTGGTGGTGGTGGCGGAGACGACGGCGGCGGAGATCAATAGCAGTCGTCACCCAATCGCTGAATTCGTGAGCGGAGTCGCGAGAGCGATTCCGCTCACGGCCTATTTGGGCATACCGCACCCTTGAACTCCGGACGGGAAGCGCTGAAGCTTTCACGGTCGCACAGGGGCAGAGCATGTCGGCAGTGGCAGAGGCGCGGGCGAACGACGCAACGGTTCGCAAAACGGAAGCTGCGGATGTCGATGCGGTGTCGCGCATGCTGGCGCGAGCGTTCTTCGACGATCCGGTGATGATGCATTTCCTGCCGGACGAGGCAGGGCGCCCGGCGAAGCTCGTGCGGGTCTTCAAGCTGCTGCACAAACTCGCGCTGCCGCATGGCGGCTGCTTCACCACCTCCAGCTACGAATGCGCCACGCTGTGGCGGCCGCCGAACCAATGGCATCTGCCGTGGTGGCAGTATCTCATCAACGGGCCTGAGATGCTCGGCATTTTCGGTGGCGGCGCGCTGAAGGTGATTGGCAGCATGGACCGCATCGAGAAGGTGCATCCGAAGGAGCCGCACTGGTACCTCCAGGTGATCGGTACCGATCCGCCAAAGCAGGGCAAGGGATTTGCGAGTCTTGCGATGCGCCAGCAACTGGCCGTCGCAGACGCCAGCGGCATCCCCTGCTATCTGGAATCCAGCAAGCCGACCAACATTCCCGTGTACCGCACGTTCGGTTTCGAAGTGACGCGCGAGGTGCATCTGCCGGACGGCCCGCCACTG
>DASXGS010000339.1:0-3180 GCA_036488975.1 Rhizomicrobium sp.
CCGCATCGGCAACGTTATCGAGCAGCCGCACGGCGATCAGGCTCTTCGGGCTGAAATAGCCGGTGCCGAGCGGCTCGCCGCGATCCGGAACGACGTTCACCAAGGTGCCGGGCGCCAGCGCTTTGGTGCGCGCATCCATCATGACCTCGTTGGAGAATATCCACGGCGCACCGGCCAGCGCGCGGCGCCCTTCCTTCGGCTTCAGTCGAACGATCGGATGTGCAGCCATATCGCGATCATAACCTATGTGCGTGCCTTGCGCCTCATCGTGTGGCGGCCGGAACCGCTACGTGCTTCGGTGCACGCGCGCGGGCGGTGAGGTACTCGTACAGCGGGTCGATTTCCCAGTCGGCAAGAATGTGGAAGCGCTGGCTGGCCAGCGGACCCATCACCTTCAGCCGGCGCTTTTTCGCGCCCCAGCCGCGGCGCATCAGGTTGAAGAACGTGTGCCGCGAATAGCGCGTCACAACACGCAGATCGGGTGCAACGCCGATCCCGATGAGTTCGGTGCCGTGACATGGTCCGCAAGACCACATCGCGATGTAGCGTCCGCCATCGTAATGCGGGCCGAGACTGACGGCAGGCATCTGGGTTTGCGCAAGCTCCGCTTCCGGCTGCAGCTCGGCGCGCGCGATCTTTTCCCGCGCCGCATGATCGAAGGCCGGCAATGGCGTTTGGGCTCCTTGCGGCTTGAGCGCCCGCAGATAGCCGAGGATCGCCGCGATATCGGCATCGCGCACGTACACGTAGGCGAAAGACGGCATCACCCACAGGCTGCTGGCATCCGGACGCAACCCCCGGCGGATGGCGCGGTCGAAATCTTCGTCGGAGTAGGTGGCGGCGGTCAGTACGGGCAGATTGCTGGCGAAAATCGCCACGGGATCGCGCAGTGGTTTGCCTGTCAGATCGGGACCGTGACAGCCGGTGCAGCCGGCGAGCCGCACCAGTCGCGCGCCACGTGCAACGGCTTTCGCGTTAAGATCGGCGCGCACCAGGCTGCGCGGCAGCGTGTAGCGGCGGTCGAGAACGGCTTCCGAGCGCAGCCACACGTAAACGGGGCGCACATAGAAGGCAGCAATGGCGGCAACGACCGCGACCCCCGCCCACACAAACCAGCGCCTCATGCCAGTCCCGCCATCGCGGCAGTATGCGGAGGTGCCCGTAACCTCACAATTGCCGGGACGGGCGCCGAAGCCGTATCATCCGCCAAACAGATATCCGGGAGCGCGTGATGACCTACGCCCAGGGCCGCGTCTATTACGACGCCGACAGCCACATCATGGAGCTGCCGGACTTTCTCACCGAATACGCCGATCCCGCGATGCGCGAGCGGTTGCCGAAGATTTCGTATGCGCCCGGTGGCCGCTCTTACGGCGGCCTTGAAGACGCGATGCGGCGCAAGGCGCACGCACCCGAGAGGGTGTCGGAACTGGTCGCGCTTGGCGATCAGATGATTTCTGGCCCCAAGGGATACTTCGCGCTGGGCGCCTTCAATGCGCATGAGCGCTCCACCGCGCTCGACATGCTCGGCTTCTCGCGCCAGCTGGTGTTTGCCACGTTCTCCGAAGGCATTGCGTTCTACGAAAACCGCCCGCTCGATATCCGTTATGCGGCGGCCCGGGCACACAATCGCGCAATGGCGGAATTTTGCGGGCACGATCCACGGCTGATGGGCGTGGCGTTGCTGCCGCTGGATGACACCGCGCTCACGATTGCCGAACTCGAATATGCGCTTGAACTTGGTCTCAAGGCGATGTGGGTGCCGCACCGCCCGTGCGGCGGACGCTCGCCGGGCCACAGCGATCTCGATCCCGTCTGGGCGCGGCTGGCGGAAGCGCGCGTACCTTTCCTCCTGCATGTCGGCGGCCATCCCTTGCAGATCGACAAGGCCTGGATGAACACGGGCCGCCAGATCCCTACTGACTGGCTCGGCGGCGGCGAAAACGTGCGCGGCAAGGACATGACCTCGCTGCACCACAATGTCGAGACCTTCATCGGCTGCATGGTGCTGGATGGTGTCTTCGAGCGGCATGCCGGGTTGCGCGGCGGCGCCATCGAATTGGGCGCAGGTTACGTGCCGTCCATGATCAGGCGACTCGACTGGGTGGCGGAGATCTGGCGCAAATCGGAACCGGAGCTTGCGGCGCTGAAGCGCCGGCCGTCGGAACAGATCATCGAGCACATGGCCTTCACGCCGTATCCTTACGAGGACGTCGGCGATCTGATCCGGCAATCAGACAGCCGGCTGTACCTGTTCTCCAGCGACTACCCGCATGTGGAAGGCGGCCGCAATCCGCTCGGCCGGTTCAACGCGACCTTGGCCGAAACCGAAGAGCCTGCGCGCGAACGCTTCTATTCGGGAAATTTTGCCAAGGTTTTCTCGCTGGCCTCATGAGTAACCAAGGCGCGGTTGCGACAGGATCGCTGGCGACGGCGCTGATGCATGCCGAGCGGCTGCTGGCGCGCGCTCCTGCGCTTGCCGAGGCGCAGGCGCGGGAAATCCTTCGCGCCGTTCCCAATCAGCCGGAGGCTCTACGGCTGCTTTCCGTGGCGCTTCGAACGCAGGGCCACGCACGGCAGGCGGTTGAGGTACTCGCGCCGCTGGCGAAGGCGCAGCCGAAATCTGCGGCGCTTCAATACGAGCTCGGACTCGCGTTTGGCGAGGCAGGTCAGCTGCCGGAATCCATTGCGGCGCTGCGGCGCGCGGTGCGGCTCGATGCGCAGCATCCGCACGCCTGGCGGGCGCTGGGCGACCAACTCACCCTGGCGGGCGACGAATCCGGTGCCGCAAATGCTTATGCGCGGCATATCAAAGCCTCGGTCCGCAATCCCCAGCTGCTTGAGGCCGCCACGGCGCTTTGCGACAACAAGCTCGCCATTGCCGAGCGGCTGCTGCGCGCCTTTCTGAAAGAACATCCTACGGATGTCGCTGCCATCCGCATGCTGGCGGAAACCGGTGCGCGGCTCGCGCGCCTCGACGATGCCGAGGCTCTTCTCGCGCGCGCGCTGCAGCTTGCCCCGGATTTCATCGAGGCGCGCCACAATTACGCGGTGATCCTGCACCGTCAGAACAAGCTGGCGGACGCGAAGGCACAGGTGGACATGCTGCTCGCGCGGGAGCCGCGCAATCCGGGCTATCGCGGCCTCAAGGCGGTGGTGCTGGCGCGCACCGGCGATTAC
>DASXGS010000374.1:0-2304 GCA_036488975.1 Rhizomicrobium sp.
CCGTCGCCTACGCGCATGAAGAGGCCTTTCACGCGCGAGTCCCGTGAGGCGCGGTCCAGGCCCATCACGAAATCCATCACGGAGAGCGAGTGGCCGACATCGAAAGCGCTTGGCCGATTGGAATCCGGGATCGATGTGCGAAGATCCGCGGTAAGCAGGATCTTGTCCGGCAGACCATCGCCGCGAGAGAGGCCCACGATCAGCAGCACGATGAGCACGAGAACGATGAACAGCACCACCTTGGCGATGGCATTCAGCGTCCCCACCGCGATGGATTTCGACCAGTTCAGGAAGGCGACCATGATTCACCCGCGGTTTCTGGCCCGGCCGGGCCTTGGTGTTATATGAGGCCGTCAGCAGTCCGCGCCAATAGCCGTCCCAAATATAGGCCGTGCCGCACGACATCCCGCGAAATAGAGTAAACCCGAGCCTAATCCAAGAAGTACCACGCAATGCCCACGGGCACTTACGATTCAGGCGGCTGCGAACTGGCCTATGACGATATCGGCGAGGCGGCATGGGGCCGCCCTGTCGTGCTGCTGCATGGCTATGCCTCGAACCGCGACGAAGCGTGGCGGCGGGTGGGCTGGTACGGCGCCTTCGAGCGCAAGCGCATTCGGGTGCTGGCGCCGGACTGGCGGGGTCATGGTGAAAGCGCCAAGCCGCACGAGCCCGAGGCGTATACCCGCGACAAGATGGTGGGCGACGTCTTCGCGCTGCTTGATCATCTCGGCATCGGCCGCGCCGATCTGTTCGGCTACTCCATGGGCGCGCGACTGGCGATCCACGCGGCGCTGGCGCAGCCGGAGCGCATCGCCGATCTGATTTTGGGCGGGGTTGGCGGGCGGTTATTCGAACCGCCACAGGCGATTGGCGCTATGGCCGCGGCAATGGAAGCCGACGACCCGGACTCCATCGCTGAGCCCATTCTGCGCAGCTTCCGCCTCTTCGCCGACGAGCAGGGGGAGGATCGCATCGCGCTTGCTGCGTGTGCGCACGGCGGGAATTACGGTGTCACGCGCGAGATGCTGGACGGGATTCGCGCGCGCTGCCTCGTGGTTGCGGGCGCGCGCGATGCACTCGCCGGCGATCCGCAAGCTCTGGCCGATGCAATCGCGGGCGCGCGGGCGGCTGTGCTGCCAGGCTGCGACCACTTCTCCGCCATCCCACACGCGCTGTTCAAGGCGGCGGTTTTCGACTTCATCGAAGGCGAGATGCCGTAAGAGGTCAGCGGGCGGCCGTCACCATCACGGGCATGTTGCGGTAGAGCTGCGGATAAAGCTGCTTTAGTTGCGCGATCTTCGGCAGATCGTTCACCTGGATGTATGCACTCTCCGGATGATGGATCAGATAATCCTGGTGATAGCCTTCCGCCGGGTAGAACGCCTTGAAGGCTTCCACGCGCGTGACGATTGGGGCCGAATAAGTATGCGCCTTCGACAGCTGCGCAATATAGGCGCGGGCAACCTTCTCCTGTTGCGGTCCGGCGAAGAAAACTTCCGAGCGGTACTGCGTGCCTTCATCCGGTCCCTGCCGGTTCAGCTCCGTGGGATTGTGGGCCACGGAGAAGTACACGCGCAGAATCTCACCATACGAAATCACGCGCGGATCGAACGTGATCTGTACGGACTCCGCATGTCCGGTCGTGCCTGTGCTGACGGTTTCGTATTCTGCTGCGCCGCGGTTGCCGCCCGAATAGCCGGCCAGCACTTTGGTCACGCCCTTCACATGCTCGAACACGCCCTGCATGCCCCAGAAGCAGCCGCCGGCGAGCACCGCCGTTTCGCTCGAGGCATTCGCACGTGCGTCCACCGATGGCGGCGGAAGCGTGCGCGCGTCTTCCGCGCGTGCCAGGCCCAGCACCAGCATGCCGAGCAGCGGCAATGCCAAGAGACCAAGACAGAGTCGCGTCAGCAGCGATGCAATTTCGGCAACGGAACTGCGTTGCTTGTCCATTGTGATTTATGCCTCGTGTTTGCCGCGCGGCACGAAATGCAGCGACGCGGAGTTCATGCAGTAGCGCAAGCCGGTGGGTTTGGGACCATCGTCGAAGACATGGCCGAGATGCGCATCGCAGCGGGTGCAGGAAACCGCCGTGCGGCTCATCAACAGACTGTTATCGGCCAGTTGCACGACATTGTGCCGCGAGATCGGCTGCCAGAAGCTCGGCCAGCCGGTGCCGGACTCGAACTTGGTGTGCGAATCGAACATCGCTGTATCGCAACAGATGCAGCGATAAAGGCCGTCGGCGTGATTGTTCCAGTACACGCCGGTGAACGGCGGCTCGGTATCCGCATGACGCGT
>DASXGS010000469.1:0-3483 GCA_036488975.1 Rhizomicrobium sp.
GTACGGAGCGCTTCCCATTCGGGTCATTCCCCAGTAGTTCCCTTCGGAGTCGTACAGATGTCATCGATCATCTGAAATCGTCGTTTTCTGAACTTTCGCCGTTTTAGGGAAGCCGGGCAACATCATCCGCGCCGAAGGCGCAAATCATCCGTCAAGCATCAGCAGCATCCTGATCGAAGGTGTAAATTTCTTCGTCGAAGGCGGGGAAAAGGCGAAGGGCGCCTGGCCGTTAGAGCGGCCGGACGCCCGGTATGGCAACCTTCAGCAGGTAACCACACAAGCAAACTGGTTCTAACCTGCCATGATCGTGCGCCGTTGTCCAGCCCCGCCTGTCGGCGTACATGGATCGACATGGCGAGGTTGTACTTCGTCAACGGATTTGTCTCGGCGTGGGATGCCACGCGGTGTTCTGGATTTGCCGGCACTGCGACCGCGGACAACGCTACTGCAGCGAAGCGTGCCGCGCTGAAGCCCGGCGCGGGCAGCGACGCCGCGCCAACTGCCGGCATCAGCGGAGTCCGGAGGGGCGGCTCGATCATCGCGATCGACAGCGGGAGTACCGGCGTCGGCGCTCCCGCGTGACGGATCAGGGTTCCCTTTCGATCACTTCTCCGGCACTATGCGGTTGTGGGGCATCGGAAGCAGCCTCGATAACGAAGTCATCCGGCCCAGGCACTGCTTTTGAACAGTGGCGCCTGGCGGAGAAGCCGTTGGCATTCCTCCGTTGCATCGTTTGCTTGCGGGGTGGCCGGTTCATCGATCCCTTCCCACGAAGTCCCCGATTCGGAAGAGAGAACAGATGATCAGCCCGGAAACCCGAGCGCAGATTCGCCGCTATTTTTACGCCGAGCACTGGAAGATCGGCACCATCGCCCGTGAACTCAATGTTCACCCTGATGCGGTTCGCAATGCCATCGAGTCGAACCGCTTCAACCGCACTCAGCCGATGCGCGCCTCGATCACGGATCCCTACATGGAGTTCGTTCGCCAGATTCTGGAACGGCATCCGCGGCTGCGCGCCACACGCATCCATCAGATGATCCGGGATCGAGGCTACACCGGCAGCGTGATTCAGTTGCGGCGGGCGGTGGCTCAACTGCGTCCGCCTGTGCGCGAGCCTTTCCTGCGCCTGCAGACGTTTCCCGCCGAACAGGCCCAGGTGGACTGGGCTCACTTCGGCCATGTGGCCGTAGGTTGCGCCCGCCGCGCGTTGTCCTGTTTCGTGATCACGCTGTCATGGTCGCGGGCGCTGTATCTGGAGTTCTTCTTCGACCAGACCATGGAGAACTTCCTGCGCGGCCACGTCCATGCCTTCGCGGACTGGTCCGGTCAGCCTCGCGTCATTCTGTACGACAATCTTCGCAGTGCGGTGCTGGAGCGCAGGGGCAGTGAAATCCACTTCAACCCGCGACTGATGGAGCTGTGCGCCCACTACCACTTCGCCGCTCGCCCTTGTCAGGTTCGCGCCGGCAATCAGAAAGGGCGCGTAGAGCGGGCTATTCGCTACGTGCGGGAATCCTTCTGGGCTGGCCGCTCGTTTACCACGCTGGCCGAATGTAACCGGCAGGCGCTCGTCTGGCGCGATCAGGTGGCGCACACCCGACGCTGGCCGGGAGACGACAATCGCACCGTCGCGGAGGTCTTCGCCGAAGAACGGCCACGCCTGCTGCCACATCCGGCTCATCCATTCCCAACAGATCTCATGCTGCCGGTGCGGAGCGCAAAAACCATTTATGTCCGCTTCGATCTCAACGATTATTCGATTCCACCCGAGGTGGTAGGCCGCCAACTGACGCTGGTCGCTTCCGATACGCTGGTGCGAATCCTGGAAGGACCGGCGGAGATCGCCCGCCATCACCGCACTTACGACCGGCATCAGCTGGTGCTGGACCCGGCTCACCAACAGGCCTTGCTGAACACCAAACGCAAGGCTTTCGATGCAACCCCAGCAGGCCGTCTTACGCTGGCTGCGCCCGAGAGCAAAACGCTGATCGACCTCGCCTTTGCGCACGGAGAATCGGCCGGCAGCCAAACCGCGCAGCTGCTTAGGCTGCTGGACCTGTATGGACCGGCCGCATTGCGCCGCGCCATCGCTGAAGCGCTGGAACGCAATACGCCGCGCGCCTCATCGGTCGCCTTTCTGTTGCGCAAACAACACCGGTCGTCGCCAGCGCCCATGGCGGTCGATCTCAGCCGTCACCCCGAGGCCCAGTCCATCGAAGTCCGGCCTCACAGTCTGGAGACATACGATGAGCTCTCCCGCAACAACGATCCCGAACAATAGCCTTTCCGCGCAACTCCGGCAGATCGGTCTGCGCGCCATACCCGCAGGGCTGGACGACTTTCTGGCGCGGGCAACAAAGAACCGCTGGTCACCCCAGCAGCTGATCGAGCAGCTTGCGCGAATCGAAACAGAGGAACGCTCGCGCCGCAGCATGGAACGCCGGCTTCGATACTCCGGTATCAAAAGTTTTAAGCCCATGGCCGACTTCGACTGGACGTGGCCCTCGCGAATCGAACGCGATGTCATTGAGCGTGCTCTGACACTGGACTTTCTCACGGAAGCCCGCAATCTGGTGCTGGTGGGGCGCAACGGTCTCGGCAAGACGATGATTGCTCAGAACATCTGCCACGCCGCCGTGATGGCGGGCAGTTCGGTGTTGTTTCGTTCCGCCCCGGCTCTGCTCGAAGATCTGCATCGTCAGACTCCGGAAGGACGCCGCCGCAAGCTGCGTGGCTATGCCAATGTGGGACTTTTGTGCGTCGATGAAGTCGGGTATCTTTCCTTCGATGACAAGGCAGCCGACTTACTCTACGAGGTCATCAATCGCCGCTACGAACGGAAGCCGGTCATCCTTACAACCAATAGACCATTCAAAGAGTGGAACGAGGTCTTCCCCAACGCGACCTGCATCGTCACTCTGCTCGATCGCCTCCTCCACCATGCCGACGTCACAGTTATCGAAGGCGACAGCTATCGGGTTCGTGAAAGTGAACTCGAAACCGCCGCTCGTCGGAGGAAGAAATGACGGCATCCGAGTCCGATTCCACCGCCTACGTGACCGCCGTCATCCTGCTGTATGTCGAACTGCCGGAGACACCGTTGTCCGCCAGTCTTCAGGATCATCGCCAGGGCCGCCGGTTGCATGAACAAGGCGTTCCCCTGCAACTCGTCGAATCGGCTCTGCTGCTGGCCTCTCTGCGCCGACTGGTCAGACCAGCCGACCTGCCCCCGCTCTCCCCGATCCGCTCGCTCGCCTATTTCCAACCCGTCATTGACGAACTTCCAGCCCATCCGATGCCCGACAACTATCTGGAATATCTCCGGCTCAAGCTCAACCGCATGGCGAAATCCGCCACGGCGCAAGTCCAGAAAAATACGTTTTGAGAGGCAGTGCGACTGTCGGCGGACGTACTTGAGACACATCCCGGCCAGTTTGTTAGCGATCAACTGAAAACGTATTTTTCTGGACTTGCGCCGAG
>DASXGS010000007.1:0-3145 GCA_036488975.1 Rhizomicrobium sp.
GCCGAAGCGCACGCGGCCGAGGACAAGAAGCGGCGTGCGCTGGTCGATGCGAAGAACCAGGGTGATGCGCTGATCCACTCGACAGAGAAAGCGCTGTCCGAGCATGGCGACAAAGTTGGCCAGGAAGAGCGCACAGGCATCGAGAATGCGATCGCAGCGCTGAAGGAAGCCACCAAAGGCGACAACGTCGAGGACATCCAGGCGAAAACACAAGCGCTTGCCCAGGCGTCCATGAAGCTCGGCGAGGCGATGTACAAGGCGCAGCAGGGCCAAGGTGCCGAGGGTGCAGAGCCCGCCGGCGAAGGCGCAGCGCCGAAAGACGAGAATGTCGTTGACGCGGAATTCACCGAAGTCGATGAGAACAAGAAGGGCGCGGCGTAACGCTTGCGCTAGCGCAGAGGTCTCGGCCGGGGGGCGTGTGAACCGATGTTTGAGTGGAATGAGAATGAACGGCTCGCTTTTCCCGCGATAGGGCAAAGCGGGCCGTTGTTTATGGCGAACAAGTCGGAAGCATGAACAAGCGTTGCTACTATGAAGTGCTGGGCGTCGAACGTGGCGCGCCCCAGGAAGTCATTAAAGGGGCTTACCGAAAGCTCGCGAAGGAGCATCACCCTGACCGCAATCACGGCGACACGACGGCCGAGATTCGATTCAAGGAACTCAACGAAGCCTATGACGTCCTGAAGGACGATCAGAAGCGCGCGGCGTATGATCGCTTCGGCCATGCCGCGTTCGAGAATGGGCACGGCCACGGGGCCAACGGCTTCGGCTTTGATTTCGCCTCATCGTTCACCGACATTTTCGACGACCTGTTCGGTGAGTTCACCGGGGGCGGCGGCCGGCGCGCAAGGCGCCAGAACCGCGGCCAGGACCTCCGCTACAATCTCGAGATCACGCTCGAGGAATCGTTTCGCGGCCATCAGGCGCAGATCAAAGTTCCGAGCGCGGTCGCCTGCGAGGCCTGCAACGGTACAGGCGCGGAGCCGGGCACCAAACCGGAGCAGTGTCCCACCTGCGCCGGTATCGGCAAGGTGCGGGCGAGCCAAGGATTCTTCACCATCGAGCGTACCTGCCCGTCGTGCCGCGGGCAGGGCCGCATCATCCGCAATCCGTGCAAGAGCTGCCATGGCGCAGGCCTCATCCAAAAGGAACGCACCCTCGCGGTGGATATTCCGCCGGGTGTGGAAGAAGGCACGCGGATCCGGCTCGCCGGCGAAGGTCAGGCCGGACTGAACGGCGGCCCGGCGGGCGATCTCTACCTCTTTGTTTCCGTTAAGCCGCATGCCCTGTTCCAGCGGGACGGGCACGATCTCTATTGCCGCGCGCCGATTTCATTCATCACCGCGGCACTAGGCGGCACAATCGAAGTGCCGACCGTCGATGGCGGACGCGCGAAGGTGAGCATTCCTGAGGGCACGCAATCTGGCCGCCAGTTCCGCTTGCGTGGCAAAGGCATGCCGGTGCTGCGTGGTGGCGGCATGAGCGGCGATCTCTACGTGGAAGTGGTCGCCGAAACGCCGGTGAAGCTGTCGAAGAAGCAGAAGGAATTGCTCCGAGCCTTCGAAAGCGATTGCGAGCCCGGCTGTCAGCCGGAATCCGAAGGCTTCCTCGCGCGTCTCAAGGAATTCTGGTCCGGCACCGCCAGCGTTTAGTCGCAACTGCTTTCACGGAAAAGATGCGATCGTCAGCGGTGCGCTCGCCCACCCCTGCGCTTGTCCATCCGAGGGAGCCCGGAATTTGCCCGCCTTGTCGCGCGATGCCAGGAGAAATTCCCAGTGTTGGCCGGGGCGGTCCACGGCCCCGTCGTGACGATGCACGACGTCCAGAATATCCACCGCCTGGCACCCCGCCCGCTGGTAGCTGCAGCATACCAGGATACGGCGGGACTTCAGCTGTTCATGCAGTTTGTTTTCATACTCCATGAAGCGATCCCAAGCCGCGCGCGGGACGAAGCTCGTGTTGCCGGCAACCCGCAATCCATTGAAGCCGTCCGCCAGCGCGCGCTCTTCTTCGTCGATCAGGCGCCGGACGCTTTCTTCAACCGCCAGCTTTTCCAATTCGCCATACCATTCAACTGCGTCCGCTATCATGAGTTGCCCGGATGCCAAGCCCATCGCCAGATCGGAGGCGTCGGCTATCTCATCGCCGATTTCGCTTACGGGAAGCGGGGCGGAGGCGAGCCAGAGGCAACGCTCGTTGTTTGCGAGCCCGGCTGAAATATATGGGATCAGCCCGGCGATTAGTTCCTCGCGCGAAGGATAAAAATGGCACATGTGAATGCCGTACGGAACGACCGCAATACCTGGGATGCCAAAACTCGTCAGATAGGACTTCACGAGGGCTTCCCACTGAACTCGTAATGCTTCGCCCGCTCCAGCACCTCCGGGAACTGCCGGGGCATCGTCTCCTTGACCCATAGCAGCATGGCCTGCGACGCCGGCATGCCCGTGGCGGAGCCCTGCCAGGATATGAGCGAACGCAGCAGCTTGCCTTCGATCGGACCCACACAGTCGGCGATGGCGCCATTCACCGCTTCGCGGTGGCTGGCATAGTCATCCGTCGGGATGACATGACTGTGCGTTCCGCACACGTTGTGAAAGGCTTCGTCGTAGATGCGCGGATCGTACCGGTCCATCAGGAACGAGCAGAAGATGGCGATGGTCTCTTCATGCGCCACTTCGTCAAAGTATTGTTCCAGCCTGTGGGAAGCCCGCGCGTTGCCATCGACGTAGAGGACGTTGACCATTTCTCCCCACCAGCGGACGCGCGGATATTTTCCGTCGCGGTGCGCTCTCTGAATGGTCTCGCGTGCCAGCGGCTTGAAGATTCGGCCATCCGGCATGCCGCCCGCCATGAATTTCGGCAGCGTCTCGTCGGCATTCAGAAGCGTGAGCTGTCCGCGATGGAAAAGCTCGGGGATATCGAATCCCTTGCCTTTGAGGCGGGAGGAAATGTTCATCCAATTGGGCTGGGTTGCAACCAGTATGATCGATTCGCCCCGGACCAGGCCTTCGGCGGCGAAGTGGCTGATGGCCTCGCCGTAGAAATCCGCGTCCTGGTACAATTGGACAATATGCCCGTCTGGCCCGGGATCGGCCAGAAGTTGTTTCCAGTCCGCATGCATAGGCAGTGGTATCACAGAAAA
>DASXGS010000030.1:0-3962 GCA_036488975.1 Rhizomicrobium sp.
GGCCCGCCCCACGCTTCCACGCGGCATGGCCAGCACATCCAGGTGCGCACATGCGTCGCCCATTCCGCCGGCATGGCGAAACCGTCGCGCGCCGGGCACGGGTCGTTGGCATCGAGCCATTCGGTCATTGCATGGATATAGCGATTTGCGTGTGAGGGTGAAACGTGGTTTTCACGCGCTGTCACGGTCGCGGAGAACAAGATGCCCGGAAAGATCGAAAGCCGACTTGCCGAACTGAACATCAAGCTGCCGGAGCCGCCCGCGCCGGTGGCGAGCTACGTGCCCTATGTGGTGAGCGGGAAGCTGGTGTTCATTTCCGGGCAGGTAACCTTGGCGGAGGGCGGACTGAAATATGTCGGCATCGTGGGGAAAGACCTTTCGCTGGAGGACGCCCAGGCCGCGGCGCGCCTCTGCGCGATCAACGTGCTGGCGCAGCTGCGGCTCGCGGCCGGCGGCAATCTGGATAGCGTGAAGCGCTGCGTGCGACTCGGCGTTTTCGTGAATTCTGTGCCCGGATACGCACAGCATCCGGAGGTAGCGAACGGCGCGTCCGACCTGATTGTAGAGGTGTTCGGGGATGCCGGGCGGCATGCGCGTGCGGCGGTGGGTGCAGGATCGCTGCCCCGCAACGTGGCCGTTGAAGTGGAAGCCGTGTTCGAGCTGGCGTGACACAACCTGAAATCACCGCAAAGATTGCCGGATCGGCCGCAGATATCGGGCGGACGGCATGGAACGCCTGCGCCAATCCGGAGGGCTCGCCCGATCCGCACCCCTTCACGCGATACGAATTCTTCGAAGCATTGGAGGAGTCCGGTTCGGCGACTGCACGCACCGGCTGGCGGCCATGCCATCTCGTGATTGAGAGCAATCACGAGATCTCCGGGCTGATGCCGATGTACCTGAAATCGCATTCGCGCGGCGAGTATGTGTTCGACTGGGGTTGGGCCGATGCCTTCGAGCGCGCCGGCGGAGACTATTACCCGAAGCTTCAGGCGAGCGTGCCGTTTACGCCGGTGACCGGGCCACGACTCCTGATCTCACGCGGAGACGTCGAGGACACCGAGAAAACGCGCAACGCATTGCTTGCGGCTGGCGCTTCTGCTGTGTCGCAGCTTGGCGCGTCCTCGCTGCACATCACGTTCCTGACCGAATCCGAATGGCGCGCCGCGGCCTCGCTGGGCTTCCTTCAGCGGACCGATCAGCAATTCCATTGGGAGAACCGTGGCTACGCCACCTTCGATGAGTTCCTGAAAGAACTCTCCTCCTCCAAGCGCAAGAATTTGCGCAAAGAGCGTGCCGCGGTGTTTGGGGATGGCGTGGAATTCGAATGGCTCAGCGGTCACGAGATCACCGAAGCGCATTGGGACCGTTTCTTCGGTTTCTACATGGATACCGGCAGCCGCAAATGGGGCACGCCCTACCTCGCACGCGATTTCTTCTCTCGTGTAGGCGACAGCATGAGCGAGCAGATCGTGCTCATTCTGGCCAAGCGCTCGGGGCGATATATTGCCGGCGCGCTGAATTTCATGGGTGAAGGCGCCCTGTTCGGGCGCAACTGGGGTTGCACGGAATCTGTACCCTTCCTCCATTTCGAGACCTGCTACTACCAGGCCATCGAATTCGCCATCGCACGCGGCCTGAAGCGCGTGGAAGCTGGCGCGCAGGGCGAACACAAGCTCTTACGCGGCTACCTGCCCGTGGCCACCTATTCTGCGCACTACATCGCGCATTCCGGCCTCCGCCGCGCCATCGCCGATTTCCTGTGCCACGAACGAGAGGCAGTGGCCGAGCAGATCGAAGTGCTCGCGGAGCATGGACCATACAAGAAGATTTAGGCTTGCATTCACCTCACGAGATGAGAGGAGATGAAATCATCGGGCAGCCGTCATAAGTTGCCAAAGCCGCGCAATGCTTTTGAGAACCGCCTATGCCCTACGACCACAACAATATCTTCGCCAAAGTCCTGCGCGGGGAGCTGCCATGCGTGGTCGTTTACGAGGATGAGCATGCGCTCGCTTTCATGGACATTATGCCAAGCGTGGAAGGCCACACGCTGGTGATCCCCAAGGCGCCGGCGAAGGAGATTTTCGATCTGTCGCCAGACGGCGTGGCGTGGCTGATGAAAGCGACGCAGAAGGTGGCAAAGGCGGTGAAGCGCGGCCTGAATTGCTCGGGCGTGATGCTGGTGCAGCTGAACGGCGCGGCAGCAGGACAAAGCATCCCGCACATCCATTTCCACATCCTGCCGCGCGAGGAAGGGCTCGATCTCAAGCTGCACGGCCGCGAGATGGCAAAGCCCGAAGAGCTGGAGCTGATCGCCATGAAGATCCGCGCTGCCCTGTCCTGAGGCTATCGCGCCCTGCCACTTTCTGATTAGAGTGCCGGGCAAAGCGTCCGGGGGGACAGCGATGAAATCATTCTTTGTATCCACCGCATTCGCAGCGGCGGTCCTGTTTGGGCTCGGCAATGGGCCTGTGACAGCTGCGGTACAGCCGCCCGTCAGCATCGCCAGTGCCGCGGCCTATTGTGTGGAACAGGGCGGCGGCGTGCAGACGCGCCTTCCGGAATTCAACACCAACGGCGGCACGCCGCTGGTGCTGTCGGGCCGCGCGTATTTCTGCCAGTTCACGTCGAAGAAGGACGGCAGCCAGATCAATATCCTGCTGCGTACGCTCTATTCGCGGAAGCCATCGCTGGCAGCGCTCGCGTATTACGCGAAGGTTCCGCTCGGCGGCAGCTGCACCGGCAACCCTGCCTCCTGCTATTGCACGCTGCTGGGCGGCAGCGACCTGTTCGGCGGCGTGAATTTGTCCGGCGGTGGCTGGGTCCTGAAGAGCGATCCCAACGACGTGCTGGAGGCCTGCATCTTCCCGGACCTGTCGTCGATCGATTCCTGGGGGCTGGCGTACCATTCCGCGGGAATTGTTCGCGGCAAGAATCTGGCAAAGGTGCTTCGCACGCGTAACCCATACACTTCGCCTACTTCGACGACGGGGCGGCCGTTCAAGCGCTGAAGGGCGTAACCGCAATCCGATTCAGGGCGCGAAGCTGGAGCGCAGCTTCACGCCCCAGTGGCCGTTTTCGTTCGTGATCACGTAGATGGAATCGAAGTGGCCGATGACGCTGCCGTCAGCGCGGTAGCGCACGAAACGCGTGTCGAAATGCACCTTGTCCGCGCCGGCATGGATCACGTCGCGCCGTTCCCACGCTGAATGATGCCACTCCTTCAGCGCGCCGCGGGTGAAGGTGTCAGCCGGATGCCAACCCGGCTTGTCGATGATCACGAGCTGGTTGGAGGCAAGCCGCACGCTGGGGAAATTGAACGTGGCTTCCCAAGCCCCCAGGTCGCGCGCGTTGAATGCCCCCATGAAATCGTCGAGGCATTTGGTGGCTGCGTCGATGGCGGCCCGATGTTGGTACGGTGCGCTCACCGCGGCGGCATGCCTTCGAATTGCGGAATGCCTTCCGGCAGGATCACCCAGCCCGGCTTGAACCTCACGTTGATGGCCATGCCGGGCTTGAACAGTGAAGAATCGTCCAGTGTGCCGGCGTAGATCGTGTGAAAGTCGGATTTGCCGACATCGCCGCCATACACGAGGCCTCCACAGGAGGCACAGGAATTGCGCACCGATTTGCGGCCGTCCGTGTGAGTCATCTTGTGGCGTATGACCGCGCCCGTGATCGTTACCGCGCTTGCGGCATAGCCGATGAACGGAATGAACCCGGAGCCCGACGCCTTCTGGCAATCGTCGCAGCAGCAATAGCCGGCGAACATCGGCTCGCCTCGCGCTTCATACCTGAGCGCCCCGCACAAACACCCGCCGGTGATTCTGTCGCTCCTCATTGGCAAAGATTGTGCTGACATTCGGACCACGCGCAATCGCTTTCCTCCCCGTTCACGGGCGGAGGTGCTGAGCGAATGAAATGAGCGAAGCGGAGGGGGCATTCGTCTGCGTTCGCCC
>DASXGS010000043.1:0-2568 GCA_036488975.1 Rhizomicrobium sp.
CCAGGCTTCCTGCGGACAGGTGTGCAGGCCGTGCTCGCGCGCGAGCAGCATGATCGATTGCAGGAACATGCCGAGGTCCGACCACTGGCCCTGCTGCATCTGGCGATCGACGGTGAAGATCATGCCCACCGGCGCGCCGAAGAACTCCCAGTTGCGTGAAAAGAACTTCAGCCGCGCTGCCTTGTCTTCGCGCGGGATGCCCATGGTCGCGTACATCTGCTCGCCGACGCGGAAGCGGCGCGTGCGATACGGCTCGGTGAGCTGCGGCGGATAGATGAGATATTCCGGCCGCTCGCCCATCGGATGTTCCAGGCGCGCTTCCGCCACGCGGCGAATCAGTTCATCCCGCGCTTCGCCGATCAGCACATACACCTTCCAGGGCTGCAAATTGCCGCCGGACGGCGCGCGCGCGGCGACTTCGAGAATCCGCTGCACCGTTTCCAGCGGCACCGCACGGGTGAGAAAGGCCCGCGTGGTTTTGCGCGTGGCAACTGCTTCGCTGACGTTCATTTTCACCTCCCCCTACGGCAGGTGAAGAGGCGTCGATTGATGCGAGGAATTCGGTCCATCACGGCAAATTGCTGAGGAAGGCACCTGGCGTCAAATTCTCGGCACCCGCCGGGGATGACAAGGCAGGTTACGCGGTCAGAGTGCTGCCGCGATGACGGGCAGGCTGCGGAAGGCGAGCTGCACCAGCGCCTGCACATCTTCTATCGCAACGGGCCCGACAGCCGCTTCCAGCTGCTGCATCACGCTCGTCACCGCACCGCCGAATTTCTCCTGTCCGGAAACAAGATTGGCCGCCTGGCCGATCACCGCCTGCGCGGCGAGCGGCGCACCGATGCGCACGACCTCTTCGAAATCGGCAACCGCGGCCGCGCCCAGCGTGTGCGCGAGCGCCAGCGCGCCGGCTTCCAATTTCACAGCCTCTGCCTTGAAGCCGATCCATATCTGCGAAACGAAATCGGGTGTTGTGTTGCTCATGAGTTTCTCCTGTTGTGGTTGGTTGAAGGCGAACGGCCCCGCACGAAGCAGCTGCCGTTCGATCCGGCCGTGGTTTCGGCTGGAATTCGTGATGGATGCTGAGGTAAGACGCGGCGATCAGAAGTAGGTGGTGACGCGCACTTCGCCCCGTGCGCCGCTGCCCCCCGCGCCGGAAGCATTGCCGTTGAGGCTCGCACCGCCGCCGCCACCCCCGCCGCCGGCTGGGCCGCCATTGCCGCCCGCACCGCTCGCGCCGGCGGGGTTCGCGCCCCCTCCCCCGCCGCCGCTGCCGCCGGCATAGTCGAAAGCATTTGCAATGTCGGCTCCGTTTGTGCCGGCGGTGCCCGTGGCATCACCGCCCGTGCCACCGGTTAGGAGTCCGTTGTGCGCGGTCGAGCCATTGCCGCCGGCGCCGCCCGCGAAGCTGGTGTTGCCGGCGGAGATTCCGCCACCCGCGCCCCCGGCTCCGATCAGGCTGTTGCCACCCGCACCCGCCGCCGCGGTAGCAGACGAAGCGCCGCCGGCCGTCGCGGTGCCGATGACATTGGACGCGCTTTGTGCCGCGCCGCCGTTTCCCGAAGTCGCAGTGCCGGCACCACCCGCGCTGCCGCCGACGCCGCGCACATGGCTGCCGAAGCTGGAGGTGCCGCCCGCAACGCCGGAATTTCCATCCGTAGAGTCGGAGCCCGCCGCAGCACCGCCACCACCGCCCACGCCGACCGTCACGGTTTCGGTTGCGCCCACATTGGCCGCCGGAAGCCGCTGCACGGTGAGCCCAATCACGCCGGCGCCGCCTCCGCCGCCACCGAAGCGAGCCGTGCCGGCGGCACCCCTGCGGCCCGATCCACCGCCGCCGCCCGCACCGATAGCGCAGGCATCGACAGCGCGCGCCAGCGGCGGTTTGGGGTAGCTGCCCGACGTCGTGAATACCTGCGTCAGTGGTGCAAGATTCCAGCGCACCGGAGTCCACGCGCCATCCCAGAATGCGAACATGGCTTCGTCGTATTGCGCCGACAGCCAGGCGACATCGTTGCCGCTGTTGTCCCTTACGGTGACTTTGTTTGCGCCAGCATCCTTCTTGCGCACGATCACCCAATCGTCTGCATCGGCGGTCGCCGGAAGGGCGATGTTGAAGGCGCCGCTGGTGGCATCGCCGCGCACCATGCGGCCGAGATGCGTGGCGCCAATTGTGGTCGCGCTGCTGACGTCGACATGTTTGAGCAGTTGGGTGCCGGTGTTGCGGTTGAGGGTGAGCGCCTCGTAGAACGTGCTACCGTCTGGCGAGACCTTGAAGTGGAAATTGTCGTCGCCGGTGAGCCCGATTTCCGCGCGGCCGGAGAAGTTGGTTTGGTAGAGCAGCGATGCGGTGTCGGCGGCCGCATTCTTGTTCAGCTTCGCCTGCACGCCGGCGCCGATGTTGTCGAACAGCACCGCCGCGCTCGCGACCGTGAACTTGTTGGTGGAATCGGCGGTGGCATTGACGCCGAGCTCGGGCACGTTCTGCAACGCAAGCAGGCTGGCGTAGTCGAGCCACGTTGTGCCGTTGAAGACGATGAGCTTCTGTTCGTCCGCCACATACGCCAC
>DASXGS010000006.1:0-3409 GCA_036488975.1 Rhizomicrobium sp.
CGATCCTGCCCGTGCCAACATGCTGTCGGCGCTGATGGGCGGCAAAGCCTTGACCGCCAGCGAGCTCGCCAATGAAGCCGGTGTGACGGCGCAAACCGCCAGCGCGCATCTGGCCAAGCTGGAAACGGGCGGCCTGATTACTGCCGTGAAGCAGGGCCGCCACCGTTACTTCCGGCTGGCGGACGAAGATGTCGCCGAAATGCTGGAGAAGATGATCGGCGTAGCGGCGCGCGCGGGCCACATGCGCGTGCGCCCTGGCCCCTCGGATCCTGCGATGCGCAAGGCACGCGTCTGCTACGATCATCTCGCCGGCGAAATGGGCGTGCGCATGTTCGATGCGCTCGTGAAGCGCCGGCACCTGGCGTTGCGTGAGGATGGGCTCGGAGTCACGCGCACGGGCGCGAGATACCTGGCCGATTTCGGGGTGGAGATGCCTGATGCGTCGCGGCGGCCGCTGTGCCGCAGCTGCCTCGATTGGAGCATGCGGCGCCAGCACCTGGCAGGTGCGCTGGGCGCGGCGCTGCTGGACCGCATCTACGAACTCAAATGGGCGCGACGCGATCGAAACAGCCGCGCAGTTCTGTTCACGCCGAACGGCGAAGCGAAATTCAAACGGCTGTTCGCCTGAACGGCGTCATCGCGCCCATTCGGCGATCCAGTCGGCGATCGCCTGCGGCGTCATGTGACGCGCATCCGCAAGGGCTGCGATGTGACCCTTGTCGATCAGCGCGTTGGTGTTGGGATCGACGATCAACACTGCCGGCACGCCCTCCAGCCGTTGCGTGATGCCCCAGCGGGCGGGGATCTGGAGGTTCTTGTCGAAGCGGCCGACATCGACCTGCACCACCACGTAATGCGCGGCAACGAAGCGCTTTATTTCCGGCAGCTCCATCAGGGAAGCGAGCACGCGGCAATCGCCGCACCAATTGCCGCCAAGGTCGATGAAGGCGAGCTTGTGCTGCGCCTTCGCCTGCACCAGCGTCGCGTTGACCCGCGCATCGGCATTGGCCTTCTCGTCGTAAGGATACGGCAACGGCGTGGGCAACTGCGACAGGTCGGAAATACTCGCGACTTTGAGGGCCGTGGATGCCGCCGCGCCGCCGACCATCAGGATCGTACCCGCCACGATTGCCCACCAAAATCTCATGCGCATCCCAGTGTTGTTAAATCTGCGTGCCAGCGACCCTAGTGGGCCAACCGCTGACAGACAACGAATGGACGCTCCTTGCGTGCCCGTTTCACGGGGGCGTGAAAATCTCCGCCCTTGGGTTCAGGGCTTCGACCGTCTAGGTTCCGGCCCGCCATCGAAGGGACTAGCCATGCATCGTTTTCTGGCAACGGCGGGCGCGCTTGCGCTCTTGGCCGGGGTGTCGGTTGCCGCGAATCCTCCGCCTGGCAACACGGGCGCACCGCCGAACGGGATGTGGGATCTGCGCGATCTCTACCCCTCACCGGAGGCCTGGACCGCCGCGCATGACAAGGTGAAAGCCCAGGCGGAGGCGCTGGACCGCTACAAGGGCACGCTCGGCAAAAGCGCCGACGCCATGCTGAAGGCTCTCTCTGCCATCAGCGATGTGCGAAAGGAGTCTTTGCGGCTCTCCGTCTATGCCTCGCTGAAGGGCGACGAAGACGTGCGCATCGCCGCCAACCAGGAACGGCTGCAGTCTGCCACGCAACTCGGCACGCTGGTGCAGGAGAAGACCGCGTGGCTCTCGCCGGAGATCATTCAAGTCGGCAAGGCGAAAGTGCTGTCGTTCGAGCAGCAATCGCCGGAACTGAAGCGCCGCTTCGCCTTCCAGCTCGACAATGCGCTGCGCTACGCGCCGCACACGCTGAGCGTGGAGTCTGAAGGTGTCATGGCCGCCGCCGGCAATTTGCTGGCGCAGCCCAACGAGATCTACAGCCAGTTGGCGAATGGCGAACTGCCGCGGCCAGAAGTGACGCTCTCCGACGGGACCAAGGTAAAGCTCGATCAGGCGGCTTACGCGAAATACCGCACGGCCGCGAACCGCGCCGACCGCAAAAAGGTGTTCGATGTTTTCTGGCCTTCGTGGTCGGCGTTCAAAGGCACCTTCGGCACCACGCTGTTCACGCAGGTGGAATCCGAAATCTTCGATGCCAAGGTGCGGCACTTTCCGGATTCGCTGACCGATGCGACCTTCGCCGACAACATGCCGGAAGCCGTGTATCGGCGGCTGGTGAGCGAGGCGAACAAAAATCTGCCGACGCTCTATCGCTACCTCGCGCTGCGCAAGAAGGCGCTCGGCATCAAGGATCAGCTGCATTACTACGACGTCTACGTGCCGATTTTCGATCTGCCGCATCCGCCGAAATTTTCGGTGCCGGATTCAGAAAAGATCGCTCTGTCGGTGGATGCGATTTATGGGCCAGAATACCTGTCGCTGCTGAAGAAGGGTTTCACGGCGAGCTGGATGAACGTGTATCCACATCCGGGCAAGGCGAACGGGGCCTACATGAACGGCTCGGCCTACGACGTTCACCCGTACCTTCTGTTCAACAACCACGACGACTACGAGTCGCTCTCTACCTTCGTGCACGAATGGGGGCATGCGATTCACACCTTGCTCACCAAGGCGAACCAGCCGTTCGAAAATTCGAACTACTCCACCTTCATCGCGGAGACAGCGTCGATCGGAAACGAAATGCTGCTCAATGACTACATGGTGGCGCACGCAAAGAACGACGCGGAGAAAGAATACTATCTGGGACAGGGGCTGGAGCTGATCCGGACCACCTTCTTCCGCCAGACCATGTTCGCGGAATTCCAGCTCGCGCTGCACGAAGCGCTCGAGAAGGGCGGCACGCTGTCCGGCCAGAAGATGACCGACATGTATTGCGGCCTGCTGAAGAAGTACTACGGTGACGCAAAGGGCGTGATGAAGATCGATCCCGCCTACTGCACCGAGTGGGCCTTCATTCCGCATTTCTATTACGGATTCTACGTGTACCAGTACGCGACCTCGATGGCCGGTGCGGCACAGTTCGCCGACGCCATCGAGCATCAGGGTGCGCCGGCACGCGACCGCTACATTGCGATGCTGAAGGCGGGCGGCTCGGATTATCCCTATACGCTCTACAAGAAGGCGGGGCTCGATATGGCCTCGCCGGCGCCCTACGAAGCGCTTGCCGCGCGCATGAACCGCATCATGGACCAAATCGACGCGATCGAAGCGAAGAAGGCGAAGGGGAAGTGACATGAAGTCGTTCGGAATCGCATTTGCTCTTTCGCTCTTTGTGTCGGCCGCCACAGCGCAAGGTGCGGCGCCTTCGGCGGGTATGCCTACGGAGCAGCTGGCCAAGCCGCCGGCAGATGCCAAGGTGTGGTCGGTCACCTCGAGCGGCGGCGCCGCACGCCATGGTCAGGTGTCGATGTGGACGGCGCCCGACG
>DASXGS010000022.1:0-3807 GCA_036488975.1 Rhizomicrobium sp.
GGCAGTGTCAGTCTGTTACGGCCAGTGCGGCTTGTATCTCGGTGGCCGGGGTGGAAATGCGGGACATAACAGACTCCTCGGTGTGCTCCGACGGGCGATCGCTGCCGTTCGTTGAGTATCACGTATGCCTCAAGCCTGATATTCTGAATGGCAGATGATCTCAATAATCTGCCTGTTCATCTCATAGACAGCGCCGATATCGAAATTCCGCGACTGGCTGAGTCGGCTTTTGGAAATGATCCAGCGTCACGCGAAATCGCTTGCCGGCGCGCCCTGGCACGCAGGCTGATCGCCGGTGAGATCGTGATCAATCTCTGCAGGTGACCACATCACAACCGGTTCCACAGCCGTTGGCGGTCGCGGCGATACTGGCGAGTATCGGGGAACGGGCTTCAGCGCATTACCTGCGCAGGTGCCGTAAACGGATTCGGCCCCGAAGCCGGCGAGCACCGCCTCGGCATCGAGGGCCGGTCAGCGAGGAGCCGAATGCGTCGACGCTCCATGCCACTGCAATGAGAATGCTGCCGAACCTAACAACTGCACGCGGCCCATAACGGTCGCCAACCAGCCCTCGATCGCAACCAGCGAGGTCTCGGTGAACACAAGAACGGAGAACGCGATCTAAACCGCCGCACGACCCCAAATCCGGGCTAGGCCGCCAAGGAACGCCTTGCCGAACTAGGTGCGCGTTTCTCCACACCGGTTTCGCGCTCGCGCCCGACCCGCCTGGCGATACCGCCGCCTGAGACGCGAGCAGGCCGATTGCCACTACCGGACGATCCGATGTGTGAGACGCTGCAGGACGATTCCTGGCCCGCGAACTCCGCATTTGACATTTCGGCTTCGATGAAGCCCGCAAATGCGCGGGCCTTGGCACTCGCCTGCCGGCCCGCCGGAAAGACCGCCCATAAACCAACAGCCGGCAGTGACCAATCATCCAGTACGGATATGACCGCACCAGATTTCAGCTCCGGCGCGAACACCCACTCGGAGGCGACAGCAAACCCAAGACCGGCAAACACTCCCTCCCGAATGCCCTCCGAAGCGCTGACCCGGAGGCGACCGCTCAAGGTAACGGTGGCTTCCGAGGTTCCCTTCCGAAAGGCCCAGCTTGCGCCACCATCGCGCTGCTCGTAGATGATGGCCTGATGTGCCAGCAGGTCAGCGGGGGCTCGCGGCACACCCCTCGCTCCGAAATAGGCGGGCGTTCCGATCACGCGCCTTTGGCATTGTCCGATTTTTCGGGCGATGACAGCCGAATCGGTGAGCCGACCTATCCGCAGCGCCACATCTATGCCCGCTTCGATCAGGTCGGTGTCGTGGTCCACGAGAACGACATCAACATCGAGCGAGGGATGCTCGGCGAGAAAGACCGGCAGGCGCGGCATGACGTGCAGGCGGGTGAAGGTGAGCGGAGCACAAACACGCAAGCGGCCCGACAGGGCTGCTGCAGTTCCGCGCGCTGCGAGTTCCGCCGCCTCGGCTTCCTCGATCGATCGTTTGGCACAGTTGTAGAAGTTGCGACCTGCCTCGGTCGGCGTCAGGCCGTGCGTCGAACGCAGCAGCAGCCGCACGCCGAGCCGCTCTTCGAGTTGTGCAATTGTCTTTGAGACGGCGGGTTGGCCGATGCGCAGTTGCTTGGCTGCACCGCAGAACGAACCGGCATCGACAACGCGGACGAAGGCTTCCATCGCACCGAGGCGGTTCATCATTTATTCCCTTCTAGTAATGGGCCACCATTACGGCAACGTTCGACAACGTTCGCCGTGGCCGCGCGCACCGGCGGCAGCGGTTGCCGCAGCAGCGCCTGGAATCGGCCGAATTCGAGCGACGGTTCGGCTGCTGCCGCGCTCAACCGGCTTGCTCGATGCGGCGGCTGGTTTTTGCGGTACAGGGCGGACTCGGCATGGGTGCTCGTCGTCATCTTGGCCCTCCGTTTGGTTTTATGACATGGAACTTGGCACGGCCTTGTTGCGCTGGTCGCGTTAATGGTAGTGAAATTTTGTAATAGTCGCCTTTGCCGCTATTTGCCGGTACCGAGACTGCGCCCGAACGCCTCGCTAGGACCAAGGCGGTGATCGCCGGCGTCGTGGCCGGAGCTGTCTACGGCAACTGCGTGGGCAATGCGCTGAAGCCCTTCCCCGATCGGCGCGGCCTGGCCGCCAATGCACTGCAAAAGCGGACAGCAACTGCGACGACGATGAGAAAAGCGCCATACCGCGGAAGAGATCCGGTCGCGGACCGCGCGTCGTTGCCTATCTCCTGCGTCGATCGTCCACGCTCGCCTGGGTTACAGCTATCGTCCGGGGGGCGGCATAGGGGCTGATCCGAGGACATCGGAGTGCGCCATTTGCGAGGTACTGTGAATACCAACGTGAACGGAATCGTGCGGCGCGACTTCGCTTGCTGCCATAATCCCGCCGACCAAAGCTACAGCGGCCCAGAGCAGCTGCCTCCGCCGTCGTCTCGGGCCACGTCCCTGCATCGCAACAAACGTTTCATGCAGTGATGGTGTCGAAAACCGCAACCGCTCTTCATATTCGCTGACCGTCATGACATTCCTCTCGAAGCACTACAGCGCCCAGGGGCTCGATACGCGTCCTAGCTCAATGAGCCGGCGGGTGGGGTCGAAGATCGATCTGCGCCAACTGCAGGGATGGAAATGCGGACACAGGATACTCCTTCGACGTGCTCCGACGGACGATTCGCCCAGTCGAGCGAACTGCGGCAGTAAACCGGTAACCGCGGCCAAACTCGGTGCGGATGAAATCGCGGTCTTCGCCAAGCGCCCTGCGCAGCGCGGAGACCTGAACCTTCAAGTTCTGCTCCACGACGATGGTATCCGGCCAGACTCGAGCAAGGAGGTCCTCTTTGCTGACCAGCGAACCGTCGGCCTCCAGCAAGGCCAGAAGGAACTCGAATGCACGCGTCCCCAGCTCTATCGGCACGCCGTCTGCCAACAGCAGCCGTTGCCGCAGCAGCACGCGGAACCGGCCGAATTCGAGCGACGGTTCGGCTGCTGCCGCGCTCCGCTGGTTTGCTCGACGCGGCGGCTGGTTTTTGCGGGACAGGGCGGGCTCCGCGCCGGTACTCGTCGTCATCGTAGGCCCTCCATTTGGTTGCAAATTCTCTGGGTTTCATTTATGCGTCAGACTTGAAATTATGAATGCCAGATCATCTCAATGAAATACTCATTCGTCTCATGGACGAGGGCTAGATGGAAGATACCCGTGACTGGCTGAGCCGGCTCTTGGATATGATGCCAGTCAAGGGCACGCTCGATTACAGATGCTTCCTCGGCGCGCCATGGCGCATCGATTTTGCGGCCTCCGAGCTCGGCGAGATCCCTTATCATGTCATTCTGGGCGGGTCGGCCGTATTGGAGGATCCGGAGGGCGGGCCAACGCGCAAGCTGGTCACCGGCGACATTCTGTTGTTTCCCCATGGATCGGCGCATGCGCTCCACGACGAGAGCGATGCGCCGCCGGCCCCGGCCCGTCAGCGGTCCACGCTCAGCGTCGTTCTCCATGAGAATGAGGGGACCGGAGATCGCCTCGACATGATGTGCGGCCGCTTCATTCTCTCGCCCGCGCATGACCGTCTGATCCGATCCTATCTGCCGCGCCGCGTGATCCTCCACGCGCCGGAAAATAGCGCCGCCGCGGCCGGGCCCGGGACCGGCGCGCAGGTCGTGGGGCTGGTCAGCCTGATGCGCGCCGAATCCGCCGCCGAAAATCTCGGCGGCCTGGCGATGCTGAACGCACTCTCGACCGCGCTGTTTGCGATCGCGCTCCGGCTGGCCAGCGA
>DASXGS010000194.1:0-4245 GCA_036488975.1 Rhizomicrobium sp.
GCCGAGATCGTGCACGAAGCCGGCGCACCACCGGGGGTGTTCAACCTCGTGCTCGGTCGCGGGCGGGTGGGTGCGGCGCTGGTCGATCACCCGGGCGTGGACGGTATCTCCTTCACCGGCTCGCAGAGCGTGGGCGCGGGCGTGGCGATGGGCGCGGCCAAGCGGCAGGCCCGCGTGCAGCTCGAAATGGGGGGCAAGAATCCGCTGGTGGTGCTCGACGATGCCGATTTCGAGCGCGCTATCACCTGTGCGCTGGACGGCGCCTTCTTTGCCACAGGACAACGCTGCACAGCCTCCAGCCGGATCATCGTGACCGAAGGAATCTACAGTCGCTTCGTCGATGCACTCTCCGCGAAAGCCTGCGCGCTGAAGGTTGGCGATGCACTGGAGCCCGGTACGCAGATGGGCCCCGCCGTCAGCGACACGCAACTCGACCAGAACCTCGCTTACGTGAAGATCGCGGTGAATGAAGCTGGGCGCCTGGTCTGCGGCGGCGATCGGCTCGAGCTCGGCAAGCCCGGCTACTACATGAGCCCGGCCGTCATCGCAGACACAAAGCCGGATATGCGCATCAATTGCGAGGAAGTGTTCGGCCCCGTGGCATCGCTGGTGCGCGCGAAGAATTATGACGAAGCGTTGGAACTCGCGAACCGCGGCGAATTCGGCCTGTCCGCCGGCATCTGCACCACGTCGCTGAAATATGCGCATCATTTCCAGCGCAATGTGCGCGCCGGCATGGTGATGGTGAATTTGCCCACGGCAGGCGTCGACTACCATGTGCCGTTTGGCGGTACGCGCCGTTCCAGCTACGGCGCACGCGAGCAGGGCTTCGCGGCCGTCGAGTTCTACACCCAGACCAAAACCCATTACGTTTGGGCCTGACTGTGGCGGCGAGCGCGATCTATCCCAGCCTCAAAGACAAACACGTCGTCATCACCGGCGGTGCGACGGGTATCGGCGAAGCATTGGTGACGGCGTTTGCGCGCCAGGGTTCGCGCGTGACGTTTCTGGATGTGCAGGCGGCGGCCGGACGCGCACTGGTGGAGCGGTTGCGTACGGAAGGCAACCATCCGGATTTCCATGTCTGCGACGTCACCGATCTTGCGGCGCTCGCCGGGTTCTTCGGAAGCGTCGATGCGGTCGATGTGCTGGTGAACAATGCCGGCAACGACGATCGCCACAGCCTTGAGGATGTGACGCCCGGATACTGGGACGACCGCATCAATGTGAATCTCCGGCACATGCTGTTCAGCGCCAAGGCGGTGGCCCCGGGCATGAAGAAGAAGGGCGCCGGCTGCATCGTCAATTTCGGCTCGATCTCGTGGCATCTCGGGCTGCCCGATCTCGTGCTGTATGAAACATCCAAGGCCGCCATCGAGGGTATGACGCGCGCGCTCGCCCGCGAGCTCGGCCCGTCCGGCATTCGTGTCACCAGCGTGCTGCCCGGCAACATCAAGACGCCGCGGCAGATGCAATGGTACACGCCCGAGGGCGAGGCGGACATTGTGCGCCAGCAATGCCTGAAGGCGCGCGTGCTGCCGGAGCATGTGGCCTCGCTGGTGCTATTTCTCGCCTCCGACGATGCCGCCATGTGTACCGGCCACGAATACTGGATCGACGGCGGCTGGCGGTGAGCGCGCGCGAGCCGGAATGCGTCTGGCCGCTGGACGCCGAACTGGGCGAAGGGCCGGTGTGGTCGGCGCGCGAGCGGGCGTTGTGGTTCGTCGATATCAAGCAGAAAAAAATCCATCGTTACGACGCGACCACCGGCGATGGCCGCAGCTGGGATGCGCCCGCACAGCCCGGTTTCCTTGCACCGCTGAAGGACGGCAGCTTCATCGCCGGCCTGCAGACCGGCCTGCACCGCTTCCACCCCGAAAGCGGCGCCTTCACGTATCTCTATGACGTTGAACCGCAGCGGCCGGGCAACCGGTTGAACGACGGTGCCGTCGACCCGCGTGGCCGCCTGTGGTTCGGCTCGATGGACGATGCCGAGGCTGAGGCTACAGGTTGCCTTTATCGGCTGGATTCGAGTGGCCCGCGCGTGATGGATACCGGTTATGTCATCACCAACGGGCCTACGTTCAGCCCGGACGGCAAGAGGCTCTATCACACCGACACGCTCAAAAAGATCGTCTACGCGTTCGATCTCGATGAAGACGGCGCAATCTCGAACAAGCGCGTCTTCACGGTCATCGAAGATGGCGCCGGGCATCCCGATGGGCCCTGCGTCGACAGCGAAGGTTGTGTGTGGACCGGTCTGTTCGCCGGCTGGTCGGCGCGCCGCTATGCGCCAACAGGCGAGCTTCTGGAAACCGTGCGCTTTCCTTGCGCCAATATAACCAAGCTCGCGTTCGGCGGACCCGATCTGAAAACCGCGTATGCAACCACTGCGTGGAAAGGAATGAGCGCGGAAGCGCGCATACAGCAGCCGCTGGCAGGCGCGCTCTTCCGCTTCCAGGTGGACGTGCCAGGGTTGCCGCAATACGAGGTGGCGCATGGCTGAACGCCCGAAGCGCCGCTTCCGTTCGCAGGACTGGTTCGACGCGCCGGGGCACATCGATCTGGCGGCGCTCTACAGCGAGCGCTTCATGAATTACGGACTCACGCCGAAGGAATTGCGTTCTGGCCGACCCATCGTCGGCATCGCGCAAACCGGCAGCGATCTCAATCCGTGCAACCGCCATCATCTCGAACTCGCGAAACGCGTGCGCGACGGCATCCGCGACGCCGGCGGTATCGCGATGGAATTCCCGGTGCATCCGCTGTTCGAGAACTGCCGTCGCCCCACCGCCGCGCTCGACCGCAACCTCGCCTATATGGGGCTGGTCGAAATCTTGTACGGCTATCCCATCGATGCGGTGGTGCTCACCACCGGCTGCGACAAGACCACGCCATCCGGCATCATGGCGGCATGCACGGTCGACATTCCTGCCATTGTGCTGTCCGGCGGGCCGATGCTGGATGGCTGGCATGATGGCGAGCTGGTCGGTTCCGGCACCGTGATCTGGAAGAACCGCCGAAAATTGGCGGCCGGCGAAATCGGCGAAGACGAATTCATGGAGGCGGCGCTCGCCTCCGCACCTTCGGTTGGCCATTGCAACACCATGGGGACGGCCTCGACGATGAATGCGGTCGCCGAGGTGCTCGGTCTTTCGCTGCCGGGATGTTCGGCAATTCCCGCGCCGTATCGCGAGCGCGCACAGATGGCATACGAAACTGGTGAGCGCATTGTCGAAATGGCGTACGAAGATCTGAAACCCTCCGACATTCTCACCCGCCAGTCCTTCCTCAATGCGATGGTGGCGGTGGCCGCGATCGGCGGCTCCACCAATGCGCAGCCGCACATCATGGCGATGGCGCGCCATGCCGAGGCGGACATTAAGCCCGACGACTGGAATGCCACGCACAACATTCCGCTCATCCTCAACATGCAGCCCGCGGGCAAATATCTGGGAGAACGGTTTCATCGCGCCGGGGGTGTGCCGGCTGTGCTGTGCGAATTGCTGAAGGCGGGGCACATCGATGGTGGTACGCGCAGCGTCACCGGCAAAACCCTGGCCGAGAACATTGGGCACTGCGAAACCGCCGATCGCGAAATGATCCGGGAGTGCGATTCACCGCTGATGGAGCATGCGGGCTTTCTCGTGCTCAAGGGCAATCTGTTCGACTTCGCCGTCATGAAGAGCAGCGTGATCTCGGAACAATTCCGCGGGCGCTATCTCTCGCGCGTCGGTGCGGAGAATGTGTTCGAAGGCAAGGCGGTCGTGTTCGACGGCTCGGAGGACTACCACGCGCGCATCAACGATCCCGCGCTCGGCATCGATGCCAACACCATTCTCATCATTCGCGGGGCCGGGCCGGTAGGCTGGCCCGGTTCGGCAGAAGTCGTGAACATGCAGCCGCCGGATGCGCTGCTGAAGCAGGGCATCACGAGTCTTCCCACCATCGGCGACGGGCGCCAGTCCGGCACCTCCGACAGCCCCTCCATTCTAAACGCCTCGCCGGAAAGCGCGGTCGGCGGCGGCCTCGCCTATGTGCGCAACGGCGATCGCATTCGCATCGATCTCAACGCCGGCCGCTGCGATCTCCTGATTTCGGAGCAAGAATTCGCGCGCCGCCGTGAGGAGCCGCTGCCGGCAATCCCGGAAAGCGCCACCGTTTGGCAGGAGATCTATCGGTCCACCGTGGGCCAGCTCGAAACCGGTGGTGCGATGGAGCCGGCACTCAAGTACCGGCGTGTGG
>DASXGS010000197.1:0-20253 GCA_036488975.1 Rhizomicrobium sp.
GTCTGGATCGCAGTCTGGTTTGCAACGGTAAAGCTCTCGGTCGAGACCGCGCGAACGATGGCCGCCACGCAGGTCGTCGCTCCCGGCCTCTCGCCCTTCGCCGCGGGGCCGATCGCTATCGTCAATCCACTTTTCGAGGAGGTTTTCGTCACCGGGTACGTGATGACAGCGCTCAAGAGTAACGGCAATCCGTGGCGCGCCATCAACGCGAGCGTGCTCCTGCGCTTGTTGTATCACCTGTATCAGGGATCGCTCGGCGTTCTCGCCATCATTCCCATGGGCCTGATCTTTGCCGTCTGGTACGCGCGCACCGGTCGTTTGTGGCCGATCATCGTCGCCCACGCGCTACTTGATGGAACAGCGCTGCTGTCGGCGACGCGGTTTTGACTTTCACTCACGCCGCGGTGCCGCCGACAGTGAGGCCGTCGATACGCAGGGTGGGTTGGCCGACCCCGACCGGAACCGATTGTCCGTTCTTGCCGCAGGTGCCTACGCCGGTATCCAGCTTCATGTCGTTACCGATCATTTTCACGTGTTTCAGCGCAATCGGTCCGTCGCCGATCAGCGTGGCGCCCTTGATGGCAGGGCCGAGCTTGCCGTTTTCGATCAGGTACGCCTCGGTGCAGGAGAACACGAATTTGCCATTGGTGATGTCCACCTGGCCGCCGCCGAAGTTCGTGGCGTACACACCACGATCGACGCTCGCGAGGATTTCCGCAGGGTCGGTGTTGCCGCCCAGCATGTAGGTGTTGGTCATGCGCGGCATGATCGAGCAGGAAAACGATTCGCGACGTCCGTTGCCGGTGGGCTGCATGCCCATCAGACGGGCGTTCTGCCGATCCTGCATGTAGCCCTTCAGAATTCCGTCTTCGATGAGCACGGTGCGGGAAGTGGGCGTGCCTTCATCGTCGATGCTCAACGAACCGCGGCGGTCGTTGATCGTACCGTCGTCGACCACCGTCACACCCGGAGCTGCGACACGCTCACCCAGCAGGCCCGCGAAAGCGCTCGTTTTCTTGCGATTGAAGTCGCCTTCCAGCCCATGGCCGATCGCTTCGTGCAGCAGTACGCCGGGCCAGCCTGGACCGAGCACCACAGGCATTTCGCCGGCGGGCGCTGGAACCGATGTGAGATTCACCAGCGCCTGCCGGAGCGCCTCATCCACCGCGGCATGCCAAAAGGAAGGATCGAGATACGCGTCGTAACCTTCGCGGCCGCCGCCGCCGAATCCGCCCGCCTCCTGCCGCCCGTTCTCCTCCACCACCACCGAAACATTCAACCGCACCAGCGGGCGGATGTCGCGATAGACCTCGCCCCCCGTGCGCAGGATTTCCACATTCTGCCATTCGCCGGACAGTGAACACGACACCTGCTTCACACGCGGGTCTTTGCTGCGCGCGTACTCGTTCATTTCGCCGAGTAGCTTCACCTTGGCTTCGAAATTCGCCGAATGCAGCGGATCGATGTCGGCGTAGAGCTTGCGATTGGTACGCGGCGGCGATAGCGCCACCGTGCCCGAATGCCCCTTGGTTACCGCCCCTACTGTGGCGGCGGCGCGCCTGATCGCCTCTTCCGACAATTCCGAGGCGTGCGCGTAGCCTGTGGCTTCGCCCGCCACGGCGCGCAATCCGAAGCCCTGCGTGGTATCGAATGTCGCGGCCTTCAGCCGACCATCGTCGAACACAAAGCTTTCGCTCTGCCGGTACTCGAGGAACAGTTCGCCGTCGTCCGCCTCGTTCAGCGATTCATCCACCAGTCGCTGCACACGCCCGCGATCGAGTCCCGTTTCGCCGAAGAAGAGATCGCCTGCCATGCTGCTGCTCCTGAGTCCTGTGTGCGGGGCATGATGCCTCGTCTCTCTCATATGGTCACGCGCGACGGAATCCCTGCATTCCGCGCGTCATAGGGTCGCAATGACTTCATAGGGTTAGGGGCCCTAAATCCCCGCGGATTCTCTAAAGGGCCTTGCGGGTGCGTCCAGCGCCCGCCGAGCATGCGCGAGGACGCCCGATGCCGGTAAAATTTCGAGCGAAGGTCTTGGCGGCGGGGGCCGCACTGGTGCCGCTGCTTGCGGCCACCGCGGCGTGGGCGGTGCCGACCGGCCAGCCCGTACCATGGCAGCTCAACTTCCAGCCCGCCGCGTCGCCGGTGATGGAGAACATCGAGGATTTTCATCGCCTGCTGCTGTGGATCATCACGGCCATCTCGCTGTTCGTGCTTGGGCTGCTCGCATGGATCGCGGTGCGCTACAATCGTCGCGCCAATCCGGTTCCCTCCAGGACCGAGCACAACACCTTGCTGGAAGTCATGTGGACGATCATCCCGGTGGTCGTGCTGGTCATCATCGCGATTCCTTCCTTCAAGCTGCTCTATTTCGAAGCGGATACACCGAAGCCAGACCTCACACTAAAGGCCATCGGGCACCAGTGGAGTTGGTCGTATCAATACCCGGGCCAGGGCGATTTCGAGGTTGCCTCCAACAGCCTCACTACCATGCAGGCCGCAGCTGGCACCGCCCCCGATGCGGGAAAGGCAAAAGGCGAGCCGGCACTGCTGGGTGTCGACAATCCGATCTACATTCCCGTGAACAAGGTGGTGCGCGTGCTGACCGCGAGCTCGGACGTGATCCACTCCTGGGCTGTGCCCGCGCTTGGCGTGAAAATGGATGCGGTGCCTGGCCGGCTCAATGAAACCTGGTTCAAGGCCACGCAGACCGGCACGTTCTACGGCGAATGCTCCGAACTTTGCGGCGTCGCGCACGCCTTCATGCCGATTGAGGTGAAGGTTGTTTCGCAGGCCGATTACGACAAATGGCTCGGCTCGCACAAAAAGACCGCGAGCAACGCCGCCGTACATCTCGCGGCGAAGTAAACAAGGACCGAAGCACATGGCAGAAATCGCCCACGCCCACGAAGATCATCCGCATGGCTGGCGGCGGTTCGTGTATTCCACGAACCACAAGGACATCGGCACGATGTACCTGATCTTCGCCATCGTGGCGGGAATCATCGGCGCCACGCTGTCGATGCTGATGCGGCTCGAGCTGATGGAGCCGGGGCTGCAATATTTCAAAGACCCGCACATGTTCAACGTGCTGGTCACCGGCCATGGCCTGATCATGATCTTCTTCATGGTCATGCCGGCGATGATCGGCGGGTTCGGCAACTGGCTGGTACCGCTGATGATCGGGGCGCCGGACATGGCCTTCCCGCGCATGAACAACATTTCGTTCTGGCTGCTGCCGGTCTCGTTCACATTTTTGCTTCTCTCGATGTTCGTGCCGGGCGATCCGGGCTTGACCAGCAGCTCGACCGGCGTGGGCGGTGGTTGGACGCTGTACGCGCCGCTTTCCACCTACGGCTCGCCCGGACCGGCGATGGACTTCGCCATCTTCTCGATCCACATCGCCGGCGCTTCGTCCATTCTCGGCGCCATCAACTTCATCACCACGATTTTCAACATGCGCGCGCCCGGCATGACCCTGCACAAGATGCCGCTGTTCGTGTGGTCGATTCTGGTAACGGCCTTCCTGCTGCTGCTCTCTCTGCCGGTGCTCGCGGGCGCCATCACCATGCTGCTTTCGGACCGCCATTTCGGCACCAGCTTCTTCAACGCAGCCGGTGGCGGCGATCCGATCCTCTACCAGCACCTGTTCTGGTTCTTCGGCCACCCGGAAGTGTACATCCTGATCCTGCCGGGCTTCGGCATGATCAGTCATGTGATCTCCACCTTCTCGAAGAAGCCGGTGTTCGGTTATCTCGGGATGGCCTACGCGATGGTGGCGATCGGATTCATCGGCTTCATGGTGTGGGCGCACCACATGTACACGGTGGGTTTGAGCGTCGACACGAAAGCCTATTTCGTGTTCGCCACGATGGTCATTGCGGTGCCGACCGGCATCAAGATCTTTTCGTGGATCGCGACCATGTGGGGCGGCAGTGTGGAGTTCAAAACGCCGATGTTGTGGGCGGTGGGCTTCATATTCCTGTTCACGCTGGGCGGTGTGACCGGCGTGGTGCTGGCGAACGCCGGCGTGGATGTGGTGTTGCAGGATACCTACTATGTGGTGGCGCACTTCCACTATGTGCTGTCGCTTGGCGCGGTGTTCGCGATTTTCGCGGGCTGGTATTTCTGGTTCCCGAAGATCACCGGCTACACTTACAACGAAACACTCGGCAAGCTGCATTTCTGGATCACCTTCATCGGCGTGAACACGGCCTTCTTCCCGCAGCATTTTCTGGGCTTGGCGGGGATGCCCCGCCGCTATGCGGACTACCCGGATGCTTACGCTGGCTGGAACTTCGTCTCCTCCATCGGTGCATTTACGGCAGGCTTCGGCGTCATCGTTTTCCTCGTCTGCATGGCGGAGGCCCTCCTGCGCAAGCGCCGCGCTGGCGACAACCCATGGGGGGTCGGCGCCACGACGCTGGAATGGACCCTGCCCTCGCCACCACCATTCCACACCTATAACGAGCTGCCGCGCATCGTTCCGGGCGGAGTGCACTAGCACATGACCATCGCCGTCCTAGGGGCTGATACGCGCGCGGCCACAGTCGGCGATTTCTTCGCGCTGCTGAAGCCGCGTGTGATGTCGCTCGTGATCTTCACAGGGCTTGCCGGCATCATCGCAGCGCCCGGCCACGTGCACCCGCTGGTCGCGTTCACTGCCCTGCTCTGCATTGCGCTCGGCGCAGGTGCCTCGGGCGCTCTGAACATGGCCTACGATTCCGACATCGATGGTTTGATGACGCGCACGGCCACGCGCCCCATTCCTCTTGGGCATATCGCGCGTGAAGAAGCGCTCGCGTTCGGCTGGTGGATCGCGGCCGGTTCCGTCGCCATCATGGCGCTGTTCGTGAATGTGCTCGCGGCCGCGCTGCTGGCCTTCACCATTTTGTTCTATGTGGTCGTGTACACGCTGTGGCTGAAGCGACGCACGGCGCAGAACATCGTGATCGGAGGACTGGCCGGCGCCCTGCCCCCTGCTATCGGCTGGGCTGCCGTCACCGGCTCACTCACACTCGCGCCGCTGGTGCTGGTCGCCATCACCTTCATGTGGACGCCGCCGCATTTCTGGGCGCTCGCGCTCTTCCGCTCCGACGATTACGCGCGCGCCGGCGTGCCCATGCTGCCTGTGGTGAAAGGTAAAGCCGCAACGCGGCGGCACATCCTCGGTTACACGCTTCTGCTGGTGCCACTCGGTTTCGCGCCCGCATTCATTGGTCTCGCCGGACCGGTTTATTCGGCCGCGGCACTGATCTTCGGGGGCTGGATGCTGGTGGATGCGGTTGCCGTCTGGCGCGAGCGCGACGAAACCCGCGAGACCGCCGCGCGCCGCCTCTTCGGCATCTCCATTCTCTATCTCTTTGCGCTATTCGCGGCGTTGATCGCCGAGAACTTGCTCCACGTCGCGCCGCTTGGGCGCTGGATATGAGGCGATGGATGGCAATGAGGATCCAAATGAAAAAGCCCGCCGGATGCGCAACATTGCCATCGCCCTCGTGCTAGGGGGGCTCGTGGTATTGTTCTTCGCGATGAGCATCGTTCGGTTGGGCATCAGGTTCGGCTAAAGGGGCGGAAGAGGTTCGACATGGCGCATGCAGCAGACGTGAAGCACCCCTATCATCTCGTGAACCCGAGCGGCTGGCCGATCGTGGGCTCCATCGGCGCGTTTCTTATGCTGGGCGGTGCCGTGTTCTGGATGAACAAGGAATTCAGCGGCTTCGGTTGGCTCGCCGGAGAGCCATGGGTCTTCGTCGTCGGGTTCGTGCTCGTACTCTACACCATGGCCGGCTGGTGGCGCGACGTGGTCCACGAATCCGTGGTCGAGCACGACCACACGCCCGTCGTGAAGCTGGGTCTTCGCTTCGGCATGGTGCTGTTCATCGCCTCCGAGGTCATGTTCTTCCTCGCGTGGTTCTGGGCCTACTTCAATTTCAAGCTGTTCCCGAACGACGTTTCCATCGGCAGTTGGCCGCCGGCCGGCGTCGTCACGCTCGATCCGTGGCACTTCCCGCTGCTCAACACCCTGATCCTGCTTACCTCTGGCACAACGGTCACCTGGGCCCACCACGCGATTCTGGAAGGCGACCGCAAAGGCGCCATTCAGGGCCTGATCCTTACCGTTGTGCTTGGGGTCTCCTTCACTTGCGTGCAGGCCTATGAGTACAGCCACGCGCCGTTCACCTTCGGGTTCAATCATCTGGCGCTGGTGCCGTTCACCGATCCGGCGCACATCAATCTCGCAGCGGGTGCCGGCAATTTCGATGCCATCTACGGCTCGACTTTCTTCATGGCGACCGGCTTCCATGGCCTGCACGTGATCATCGGCACCATCTTCCTGACCGTGTGCCTTTTCCGCGCCATTGCCGGTCAGTTCACGCCCGACCGCCATTTCGGTTTCGAAGCCGCCGCCTGGTACTGGCACTTTGTCGACGTGGTATGGCTGTTCCTGTTCATCAACATCTACATCTGGGGCGCAGGCGCCATCACCCAGGCCTGATGGACGCGGTCGCCAGCGGGCAAGGAACGATCCGCGCCGCACTTCTGGGCCGGTGTCCGCGTTGCGGAGATGGTTCGCTGTTTAAGGGTTATCTGACCGTCGCGCGCACCTGCGCACGCTGTGGCCTCGATTATTCGAGTTTCGATCCAGGCGATGGCCCCGCCGTGTTCGTCATTCTCATCGTCGGCTTCCTTGTCGCCGGAGGCGCGCTGATCGTGGAGGTCAAATTCCAACCGCCCTACTGGGTGCACGCTGTCATCTGGCTGCCGGCCATTCTTATTCTCACTTTCGGATTCCTGCGCCTCGTCAAATCCACGCTGCTGGTGCTGCAATACAAGCACCGCGCCGGCGAAGCCCGGCTGATCGAGTAGCGTGCACTTCCGCCCGCTCTGGAAATTCACGGCGCTGATGCTGCCGCTGTTTCTGGGCTGCGTTGCGCTCGGCGCGTGGCAGCTCGAGCGCTTGCAGTGGAAGCTCGCACTGATCGCGCAGGTGAATCAGAATCTGCACGCGCCTCCGATTTCGGCGGATCGGGCACTCGCGATGCGGCCCGCGGCCTCGCAGTACCATCGCGTCACGCTTCACGGCCGCTTCGACAATTCGAAGGAAGCGTATGTGTTCGCGACGGATCCCAATGGCGCGCCCGCCTATCACATCATCACACCGTTCACGCTGGACGATGGGCGCACGCTGCTGGTGGACCGCGGCATCGTGCCGGAAGGTTTGCGCGATCCGCGCGCGCGCGTGGCGGGAGAGGTCCAGGGCGAACAACACATTACTGGCATTTGGCGCATTCCCGATCCGCCGGGCGTGTTCACGCCCGCGCCGAACCCTGCGAAACGCATCTGGTACGCCCGCGACGTCGCCGGCATCGCAAAGGCCGACCGCGCCAAACTCGCGGCACCGGTAATCGTCGAAGCCGATACCGCGCCCAATCCCGGAGGCTGGCCGAAGGGGGGGCAGACGGTTGTCACCTTCCACAACGACCATCTGCAATACGCGATCACCTGGTTCGCGCTGGCGGCTGTCACACTTGGTGGCTGGATCGCCTTCCACAGGTCCCGCGGCCGCATCCGGCTGGGCTAAGATTAAATTGCTGTTATATTCTTCACGCGCGTCAGGATTTTCGCGTTCTCGACGACCGATAACCACCTAGAACGTGGCCAGATCAGCTACTTGTCCTCTTTTGGGCTTATTCTCTTGAAAAACTTGACAGCGTGACGCTGGTTGTCTACATTCTACCCATCTGTGGAATTGCGCCTCCGCCATCGCGGCTCCCGCCAACCCCCGCGAAACTGTTGCCTTTCCGGCGTTATCCCCGAAATCCCTTGCCGCCTCTCCGCGCCCAACCCTAAGAAGAAGGGCCGAACTTCGCGCGGCTTCTGTCTCACCAAGGAATAGTCACCCCGCATGAATGTGGAAATCAGCAGGCTCACTAATGGCCTGACCGTCATCACCGACCCCATGCCGCAGCTCGAAAGCGCCGCTTTGGGCATATGGGTGAATGTGGGTGGGCGCAACGAAACGCAGCCCGTAATGGGCGTCAGCCACATGCTCGAGCACATGGCCTTCAAGGGCACCGAGCGGCGCACCGCGCGTCAGATCGCCGAGGAGATCGAGGCAGTTGGTGGCTACATGAACGCCTATACCAGCCGCGAGCAGACCGCCTTCCATATGCGAACGCTCAAGGCAGATGTGCCGCTCGCCATCGACATTCTGGCCGACATCCTCACGCATCCCACGTTCGAGCAAACCGAGCTCGAGCGGGAACGTCAGGTCGTTCTGCAGGAGATCGGGCAGGCGCGCGACACGCCGGACGACATCGTGTTCGATCACCTGCAGTCGGTTGCCTACCCTGACCAGCCGATGGGGTGGCCGATTCTTGGCAACGAAGACACGGTCTCCAACTTCAGTCGTGAGCATCTGAAGACCTACATGGGCGCGAACTACCGTGCGTCCAGCATGGTATTTGTCGCTTCCGGCGCGGTGGAGCACGCGCGCGTCCTGGAACTCGTCTCGGAATCGTTCGCAAGTCTCGCGGCGGGCACGACTCAGGACCCCCAGTCGGCCCGGTATGCCGGCGGCGATGTGCGCACCGCCGAAGATCTCGAGCAGGTGCACGTCACCTACGCGTTTCCCAGCGTCTCCAATACCGATCCCGAGTTCTACATCTCGCAGGTCTATGCGACCACACTGGGTGGCGGGATGTCGTCGCGCCTTTTCCAGGAAGCGCGCGAGAAGCGCGGCCTCTGTTATTCGATCTACGCCTTCGGCCAGTCCTTCAGCGACGGCGGCACCATCGGCATCTATGTCGGCACCGGCGAAGCCGAAGCGGCGGATATCTCAGCCGTGATTTCGGGCGAAATGGCGGGCGTTGCCGCGACTGCCACGGAGCAAGAAGTCGCGCGTGCCAAGGCGCAGATGAAATCGGGCCTGCTCATGGGCCTCGAGCGACCGGCTACCCGCGCCGAACAGATCGCCGGCCAGTGGTTCACGTACGGCCGTGTGATTCCGATCGAAGAACTCACTGCAAGGCTTGATGCGGTCGATTCCACCGCGGTGCGCCGCTTCGGCGAGCGCATCATGAATACGGCCCGCCCATCGCTTGCGGTGGTGGGGCCGCACAACAAGCTCGAAGCCTATGACAGCTTCGCGCGTCGCTTCGGGGCGGGAGTCGCCCGCGCGGCGGAGTAATGAAGTCCGGGCCCATGGCCTTTATGCGGGGGCTCACATTCCCCGGTGGCCAGCAGCCTGTGATCCGCGGCGAGCGCGTGTATCTGCGATACCCGCGCGTGCCCGACTATCTCCAATGGTCGAAGCTGCGCGGGGAAAGCCGTGCCTTCCTGTCGCCATGGGAGCCGCAATGGGCGCGTGACGAACTTACCAAGGGCGCGTTCCGCCGCCGCCTCAAGCGCTACGCGTACGAGGCGCGGAACGACACGGCCTATGCCTTTTTCGTCTTCCGCAAGGAAGATGAAACATTGCTCGGCGGCTGCACGCTTTCCAACGTGCGCCGCGGCGTTACGCAATGCTGTACGCTCGGTTACTGGATCGGCGAGCGATTCGCGCGCAAGGGCTACATGCAGGATGCCATTCGCGCGCTGCTGCCGTTCATCTTTCAGACGCTTGGCCTGCATCGTATCGAAGCGGCATGCCTGCCGTCGAACGAGCCATCGAAAAGCTTGCTGATCAAAACCGGATTCAAACAGGAAGGTCTTGCCCGCCGCTATCTTCAAATCAACGGCGAGTGGCAGGACCACGTTCTCTTTGCGCTGCTGGCGGATGAGGCGCCGGTGGGTTGACCCCGCCGCCCCTTTCCGCCTCTATCGAGGCCATCGTGAACCGCTCGCTTTCCTTCGCGCTCGCGCTTCTTGCGCTGCTGACTGGTAGTCTTGCCTTGGCCGCGACATCAGCGCCGGTGGCGAAGCTCCCGGGCACGATTTTGAGTATGGATTTCTCCGGCCCGGTGGCGGTGATCGATCTCAAGGATCTCCTTACACCCTACGGCGCTTCGGCCAGTCGCGAACCCGACGGCTCACAATGGTATGTGATGTCGGCGACCAACGGATCGGTACGGCCGGTCACACGCGTGCTCATGGCCGCCGATCCGCCGGATGCGGCCCTTCAAATTTTTCCGCGCCGCGGGCGCCCCCAGATCCTGCAGGTAGCGAGTTCCGATTCCGGCGTGGGTGTGGAGCGCCTGCACGCCCTCGGTCATCACGCATACCAGGTGACGATCCCGCCCGCGACCAGCGCGTCGCTGGCCATCCGCGTCGTGTATGCCGATCCGAAACCGGAGATCCTGGCTTGGAATGAGCCGGCGCTGGTTGCGCACAATCGGCAGCTTGCGGTGTTTCTTGCGGCGGTTGCCGGTCTCATCGCTGCCGCCGTGGCGATCATGGCCGGTGTCGCGCTGATCACCACGCATCCCGCACCCGGCTGGGCGGCGGTGGTGCTCCTGTTCGTGTTCCTGAGCCGCCTGCAGGGCGCCGAGGTACTCGATGCCGGCTGGATGACGACGGTCGGCGGACCTTACGGCTTGGGCGCGATGCTGGCGGGCCTGGCATTCGCCGCTGCACTGAGGCTCACGGATTTTGTAGCGCCGATCACCGATCTGTGGCTATCCGCCTTTCGCTGGCGGCGCTTCGTGTATTTCGCAGTGGCTGCGATTTCGATTGCCGCGTTCCTTGGCGTCCCAGCGGCGACCCTGATTGCCTACGGCCTTGTGGTTGCCGGAACCGCGCTGATCGCGGTCTATCTTGTGCAGCGCGGATTGAGGGGATCGAAAGCCGCCCGCGTGGTTGCGCCTGCCGCGGCCGTGTTTGCCTTGGTGGCAGCCGCCGGTACCGCCGCAAGCTTCGGCGTGTTCCAGCAGAATCCCGCTGCGTCCGGCATCATTGCCGGTTTCACCGCGGCGGGCGCAGTGCTGCTCGCGCTTGCCATTGCCGCCGGCGAAGGCATCGCAATCCTGCCGCTCGCCCGCGTGCAAGCAAGCGCATTGGCGCCCATTGTCGCGAGCGCAAACGGCAATGGATCTGTCCGTGCGGAAAGCAGCGCTGATCTGCAGGCCATTGGGGCTGCGCATCAGGGCGTGTTCGACCTGGATTTCGCAAGCGACCGGTTGCGGCTCTCGCAGGAAGGCTCATGGATGCTGGGCCTTGCGGGCGCGCGCAATATTCCCCATGCCGAGTGGATCGCGCGCATTCATCCCGATGACCGGCAGGTCTATGTGGACGCGCTTCGAGAATACCGGTCCCATTCCGGCCTTGCGTTCCGCATGGAGTTCCGCGTGCGCAACGAAGCGGGCCATTATCGCTGGCTGGAATTGCGCGCGACAATGGCGGACGGAGAGTCCGGCGCCCGGTGCCTTGGCCTTCTCGCCGACATCACGACGCGCAAGGACTCCGATCTCGCAACGGCTGAGCGCCCGCTGCAGGACGGCCTCACAGGTTTGGGAAACCGTGTCGCGCTGTTCGAAGAACTGGAAAAGATGGGGAGCGGGTGGGCAGACCTCGCTTTCGCCATTCTCGATATCGATCGCTTCAAAGCCATTCACGCGAGCCTGGGCGATGCCGGCGGAGATCAACTGCTTACTCTGCTGGCCGGACGCCTTGCCAAGCGCTTCACTGAGGACACGCGTGCCTATCGCATCGGGGGCGACAGCTTTGCGCTGCTCGTGCCCGGCGCTGCCGATTTCTGCGCCCGGCTCGGGGTCGAACTGGTGGACATCTGCGCCGCGCCATTTTCTATCAACGGCCGGAACGTGTTTGCCTCCGCAAGCGTCGGCCTGGTGGCGGGCAGGAATGCCGAAGACCCCCTCGAACTGATCAAGAATGCTGAGCTGGCTTTGAGCCTGGCCAAACGCCAGGGCGGCGGCTGCTGCAAACTGTACGCGCCGGACATGGAGCGGCTGGTGCGGGGCGACGCCGTGGCGCTGGAAACCGACCTGCGCCGCGGGCTCAACCAGAACGAATTCGCGGTGCACTACCAGCCCATCGTGCGGCTGGAGGACGGTTCGGTTGCCGGTTTCGAGGCGCTGCTGCGCTGGCATCATCCGGAGCGAGGCCTCGTTTCGCCCGCCGAATTCATTGCCCATTGTGAAGAGACAGGGCTCATCGTTGCGCTCGGCCGTTTTGCGCTGGAACGCACTGCCAGCGATCTGGCTGACTGGCAGCGTTACTTTCCTGTCGAGCCGCCGCTGTTTGCCAGCGTGAACGTTTCGCGCCGTCAGTTGCGCGAAGAGAATTTCGCGGGCTCGATCGAGAAACTACTTGCAGCCGGCAAATTCCAGGAGGGCACCTTCAAATTGGAAGTGACGGAAAGCGCCATCGTACTGGATACAGAAGCACGCCGCATTCTGGAACGGTTGCGCGACATGGGCGCGGGCCTGGCCATGGACGATTTCGGCACCGGGCTCTCCACGCTAAGTCAACTTAAGGATCTGCCGTTCGATACCATCAAAATCGATCGCAGCTTCCTCGCCCGCCGGACCGGCCCTCAGGAAGAAGCAGATGCCACAGCGGTTATGAATTCCGTGGTGGCGCTTGCGCATGAACTAAAGCGCACCGTGATTGTCGAGGGCGTGGAATCGGAGCGCGATGCCGTCTGGCTAAAGCAGCTCGGCTGTGAGTTTGCGCAAGGTTTCTATTTCAGCCCGCCTCTTCCGGCGGAAGATGCACTGAAGTTCATCGCGAGCCATTTCCGTGCCGAAGTACCATCCGGCCAGTGGTCAGAAAATGAAACGGAGTTGCGGTCAGGCGCGTCCGGCATGGGCTGAGAGCCCTGACATGTCGATGCCGAGCTTACGCAGCGCCACCGCCCATTTCGACTCCATATCATTGCCGAAAATCAGGTTGGGATCGGGATCGCAATGGACCCATCCATTCGCCTGGATTTCCGTTTCGATCTGCCCAGGGCCCCAACCCGCGTAGCCCAGCGCGAACATCGCCTTCTGCGGACCGCTGCCTTCTGAAATTGCCCGCAGAATATCGAGCGTAGCGGTCAGCGAAATGTCCGGGGAGATTGGCAGGGTGGATTCTGCGCTTTCGTACTCGCCGCTGTGCAGAACAAAGCCGCGCCCGGTTTCCACCGGCCCGCCAAACAGGATGGGCGAATTGGGCGTGCGCTCCGACACCGGAAGCTCCAGCCGGCGAAGCAACTCCTGAAAGCCTAGCCCCTCAATGGGCTTGTTGACGATAATGCCCATCGCGCCGGTGGTGGAATGGGCACACATATAGATCAGGCTCTTCTCGAACCGCGGATCGCTCATGCCAGGCAGCGCGATCAGGAGCTTCCCTTCGAGGAAATTCTCGCCGCTGATCGCTTTCGGGCGGTGTGAACTCGCCATGTCGCTAGAATAGCATGTCCGCATAACCCCATTGCAAACCCGGGCGTCGCGCCGGGGTTTCCGTGGCCCGCATTCGTGCGCTAAAAGGCCATAGCTTTGAACCAAAGGAGAAGAAAATGACGATAAAGGTGGGGGACAAGGTCCCATCCGCGACGCTCACCCAGATGAAGGGCGGGACGCCGCAGCCGATCAAAACTGACGATCTGTTCAGTGGCAAGAAGGTCGTGGTCTTCGCGGTGCCCGGCGCCTTCACGCCGACCTGCTCTGCCAAGCATCTGCCGGGCTTCGTGCAGCATGCCGACGAGATCAAGCAAAAGGGCGTCGATGCCATTGCCTGCGTGTCAGTGAATGACGCATTTGTCATGGGCGCATGGGGCGATCAACAGAAAACGGGTGATAAGGTGCTGATGCTCGCCGATGGCAATGGCGACTTTACCCGTGCACTCGGCCTCGAACTGGATGCAAGCCGGTTCGGCATGGGCACGCGCGCGCAGCGCTTCTCCATGGTGGTGGAAGATGGCGTGGTGAAGCAGCTAAACGTAGAAGAGCCTGGCGCTTTTTCCGTCTCAAGCGCCGAACACGCCCTCAACCAGCTTTAATATCGTGAATGGCCGCGCGGGCAAGCGCGTCGGCGCGCTCGTTCTCCACGTGGCCGGAATGGCCTTCGACCCAGCGCCACACAATTTTGTGCGGCGCTGCGGCCGCTTCGAGTTCATGCCACAAATCGACGTTCTTTACCGGCTTCTTGTCCGAGGTTTTCCAGCCGTTCGATTTCCAGCGCGGCAGCCACAGGGTGGCGCCATCCAGCAGGTAGCGGGAATCTGTATGAAGCGTCACACTCGACGGCTTCTTGAGCGATTGCAGCGCACGGATGGCCGCGGTGATTTCCATGCGGTTGTTGGTGGTGGCAGGTTCGCCGCCGAAGATTTCCTTCTCGTGCAAACCGGCGCGCAGGATGGCGCCCCAGCCGCCCGGCCCAGGATTGCCGGAACAGGCGCCATCGGTGAAAATGTCCACGGCGGTGCGTTTCACGCGCGAATCTCGCAGTTTGATAGGATCGATTCGCGGCGGAGATGTTCGCTTTCCATAGGAGAGACGCTTTAGTAGAGTTGGCCGCCGCGCGCACCGAGAAGTCCTCTGGCGCGTGCTCGTTGTCAAGCAGTTGCCACCACGCGGTTCACACATGATTTGCAGAATGCTTCCGGCCGCCGCGATGGCGGCGTGCCTTGCGCTTGCCGCCTGTTCTGAAAGCAAACTGGAGCGCTGCCCTGGCGTTTCCGTGCTGGTGGATACTGGATCTCTGACGCTGACTCAGGCCAATGGGTCGGGCCAGCCCAACGTGCTTTACACCGTGCAAATGGCCGATGCGAAGCGGGATTGCGACATTCCAAAATACAGCCACGAGATGACCGGTGGCATCACCATTGATTTCCGGGCTACTCGTATCAATACCGCGGCGGCTGCAACCTATGTAGTGCCGTACTTTGTCGCGATCACAACGGAAGGGAAGGTGTTGGCCAAACAGCAATTCCAGGTGGCATTCTCCTTCCAGCCCGGCGAAACCACTACCGCTTTCAGCGATTCCGTGAATTCGCTGGCGCTCACCATCGGCCGCGACAAAAAAGCGACCGACTATGGCATTCTCGTCGGCTTTCAGCTGACGAAGGCCCAGCTGGAATACAATCGACGTGCCGGCCGTTTCGCGAAATGACGTCGCTGCTGTCCGAGCTATCGGCGCTCGCCGGTGAGGCGTTCGCGGCCGAAGGTCTTCCTCCGGAATTGGGCGCTGTTCAGGCCTCCGACCGGCCCGACCTCGCTCAGTTCCAGTGCAACGGCGCGCTGCCGGCGGCGAAGGCCACGAAGACCAACCCACACGCCATTGCCGAGAAGATCGTCGCGCGACTGAAGACGAACTCCATTTTCTCGAAGGTTGACATTGCCGGACCGGGCTTCATCAATTTCGATTTGACCGACGAAGCGCTGGCGATGCGCATGGGCGCGCTCGCGAAAGACGAACGCCTCGGTGCGCCGGAGACCGGCAACGGCAAAACGGCACTCATCGATTTCGGTGGCGCGAATGTCGCGAAGCCGATGCATGTGGGGCATCTGCGTTCGTCGGTGATCGGCGACTCGTTACAGCGGCTGTTCCGCGCCAACGGCTGGCAGGTGACCAGCGACGTGCATCTCGGTGATTGGGGCCTGCAGATGGGCCAGCTGATTTCAGAAATCGGCCACCGTGGCATCGCGCCGATCTATTTCGATCCGGATTACCGGGGCGAGTATCCGGCGCAGTCGCCGGTGACGATGGATGATCTCGAAGAGATCTATCCGGCGGCTTCCGCAGCCTGCAAAAATGATCCGGCGCGGCTGGAGGAAGCGCGCCGCGCCACCGCCGAATTACAGGCGGGCCGGCCCGGTTATCGTGCCCTGTGGCAGCATTTCTTCGAGGTCTCGCGGGTCGGTCTCGAGCGCGAATGGGGCAGCCTCGGCGTTCATTTCGATTTGTGGAAAGGCGAAGCAAGCGTCGAACCACTCATCACGCCGATGATCGCAGACCTCAAAGCCCGCGGACTGGCCGTCGAAAGCGAAGGCGCGCTTGTCGTGCCAGTGGCCGAGCCAACTGACAAGAAGGAAATGCCGCCTCTCATCCTGGTGAAATCGGACGGCGCGGTCCTTTACGGCACGACCGACCTCGCCACGATCGTCGACCGGGTGAAATCACAAAATCCAGATCTCATCCTTTACGTCGTGGATCAGCGGCAGCACGCGCATTTCGAGCAGGTCTTCCGCGCCGCGAGGAAGGCGGGCTACAGCGGCAAGGCGCATCTGGAGCACGCCGGCTTTGGCACCATGAACGGCGCGGACGGCAAGCCCTTCAAGACGCGCGCCGGCGGCGTGATGAAGCTCTACGATCTCATCGCCATGGCGACCGAGGAAGCGGAGAAGCGCCTCAGCGAAGCCGGCATGGCGATTGACTATCCGGAAGACGAGCGCAGGGAGATCGCACGCAAGGTTGGCCTCGCGGCCCTGAAATTTGCCGATCTCTCGAACCACCGTATCTCGGATTACATCTTCGATCTCTCGCGCTTCACCCGCTTCGAAGGCAAGACTGGACCGTATCTGCAATACGCCGCCGTGCGCATGCGCTCGATCCTCAACAAGGCCGACCAGGCAGATTTCCGGGCCAATACGCGCGTTGTGCTGCACACGCCGGAAGAGCGCACGTTAATCCTGCAGCTGCTGGCGCTGCCGAACGCCATGTCCGGCGCAGAACATAACCGCGCCCCGAACATCCTGTGCGACTACGTATTCACACTCGCGCAGATCTTCAGCCGCTTCTACACGGCCCATCATATCCTGTCGGAAACAGACGCGGCGCTTCGCGCCACCCGCCTCGCCCTCGTAGCGCTCACCTTGGCGGTGCTGACGAAAGTTGTCGGCCTCCTCGGCATCGAGGTTCCAGAGAGAATGTGAGCGAATCGGCAGCAGCGCGACGGCCATTCGTTGACTCGTCGCGACCGCCCACTATGATGCGCCGCAACGGTCATCCCCGCCGGGAGGCGATGGATGAGCGGCGAACAAACGATCCCTCGCGGGAGACATTTGTTTTCGGACGGGCCGACTTGTCGGCCGTAGCCGAAGGCGAAGGCCGAAGGAGCAACCGCCCCGGAAACTCTCAGGCAAAAGGACCGCGAAGGTGATGAACTTCTGGAAAAGAGGGCGCGTGCCGCCCTTACCGAAGGGGTAATCCGGGCCGCCTGCCGCCCGGGGAAATCTCTCAGGTCCAATGACAGAGGGGCGCGTGCATCCCGGCGTTCGGGAGTCGCGCCAACCTTGAGGCATCGGACTTGGCGTCCACCGAACCGGAATTGCGCGAGACCCCGCTCCACGCGCTGCATGTGGAGCTTGGCGCCAAGATGGTGCCCTTCGCCGGTTATGACATGCCGGTGCAGTATCCGTCCGGCATTCTGAAAGAGCATCTGCACACCCGCGCCGGGGCTGGACTGTTCGATGTTTCGCACATGGGCCAGGCATTCCTTTCCGCGGACGACCCTGCACGCGCGCTCGAAAGCGTCACGGCCGCCGATGTCAGCGGCCTCAAGGAAGGCATGCAGCGCTACGGGCTGCTGCTGAACGAGCGCGGCACCATCAAGGACGATTTCATGTTCTCGCGGCTCGCTGGCGAGCGCGACCTGTACGTCGTCGTGAACGCCGGCACCAAAGACGGCGATTTCGGCTACATCGCGGAGAAGCTGCGCGGCGCGGCCATGCTGACGCCGCGGCCGGATCGCGCACTGCTTGCGTTGCAGGGACCGAAGGCAGGCGCCGTGCTGGAGCGCCACGCGCCCGGCATCGACCAACTCACCTTCATGAAGGTGGTGCGCACAACGGTAGCTGGAGCGCCGGCCATCGTGAGCCGCTCCGGCTACACCGGCGAAGATGGATTCGAGATTTCGCTCGAAGGCACCGATGCGGAACGAGTGGCGCGTGTGCTGATCGGCGAGCCGGAAGTGCTGCCCATCGGTCTGGGCGCACGTGATTCGCTGCGGCTCGAAGCGGGCCTTTGCCTCTACGGCCACGATATCGACGAAGCCACCGATCCGGTGGAAGCAGATCTCGTCTGGTCCATCGGCAAGCGGCGCAAAATGGAGAAGGATTTCCCTGGCGCCGAAAAGATCATGGATCGCGTCTTCAACGGCACAGCGCGCAAACGGATCGGCATTCGCCCGGAGGGACGCGCGCCGGCCCGCGAAGGCACCGAAATCGCCAGCAAGGATGGCCGGATCATCGGCCGCGTCACCAGCGGGGGCTTCGGGCCATCGCTGAACGCGCCGATTGCCATGGGCTATGTCGAAACCGCTTTCGCGACGGATGGCACCGAAATCGATCTCATCGTTCGCGGCAAGGCATTGCCGGCGCGCATAGCCCCCATGCCGTTCGTGCCGCACCGTTACAAGCGCGCATCCACTCTTCACACATGAGGTTCGCATGAGCGACGTCCGCTACACCAATCAGCACGAATGGGTCCGCATCGACGGCGATGAAGCGACGATCGGCATCACCCGTTACGCCGCCGAGCAGCTGGGCGATGTCGTGTTTGTCGAAGTGCCAGAGCCCGGCCGCAGCTTGGGCGCGGGTGGCGAAGCGGCTGTGGTCGAAAGCGTCAAGGCCGCAAGCGAAGTCTATGCGCCGATCACCGGGGAAGTGACGGCCTCCAACGCCGCCCTCGCCGACGATCCCGCCAAGGTGAACGCGGATCCCGAAGGCGATGGCTGGTTCTTCAAGCTGAAGATCGCGAACCGCGATGAACTTGCCAAACTTATGACCGGCGACCAGTACGCCGAATTTGTGAAAGGGCTTTGATCCGTGCGTTATCTCCCACTTACCCCTGATGATCGCGCTGCGATGCTCGCCAAAATCGGCGCAGCGGACGTAGATGAATTGTTCCGTGATGTACCCACATCGGCTGTGGTCGGACGGGCTGCGTTCAATCTGCCGGATACCAGAGGAGAGCTGGAAGTCGAGCGCATCCTGTCCCGCATGGCGGCGCGCAATGTGCCGGCGGGCTCGGTACCGTTCTTCTGTGGCGCAGGCGCCTACCGGCACCATGTCCCCGCCGCGGTCGATCATCTGATCCAGCGGTCCGAATTCCTCACCTCCTATACGCCTTACCAGCCGGAAATCGCGCAAGGCACTCTGCAATACCTGTTCGAATTCCAGACCCAGGTGGCGCTGCTAACGGGCATGGAAGTGGCGAACGCCTCCATGTACGACGGCTCGACCGCCACGGCGGAAGCAGTGCTGATGGCACAGCGTATTACGAGGCGGCCGAAAGCTATTCTCTCCGGCGGCCTGCATCCGCACTACGCAGAAACCGTCGAGACACTCGCCAATCTTTCAGGCGAAGTTGTGCGCGCGCCGATCACACCCGGAAAGGTAGAAGACGTCGCTGGGCTGATCGACAATCAGACGGCGTGCGTCGTGGTCCAGAGTCCTGACGTGTTCGGCCTGATCCGCGATCTCAGGCCGATTGCCGAAGCGGCGCACGCGCAAGGCGCGCTGCTGATCGCGGTGGTAACCGAAATAATTTCACTGGGCCTGCTCGAACCGCCAGGCCGTCAGGGTGCGGATATCGTCGTCGCCGAAGGACAATCCATCGGCAACGGCCTGAATTTCGGCGGGCCGTATGTCGGCCTGTTCGCCACGGGCGAGAAATTCATCCGCCAGATGCCGGGGCGGATCACCGGCGAAACGACAGATGTCGATGGCAAGCGCGGCTTCGTGCTCACGCTCTCCACCCGCGAGCAGCATATCCGCCGCGAGAAGGCGACCAGCAACATCTGCACGAATTCAGGCCTGTGCTGCCTCGCCTTCACCATTCACCTGTCGCTGCTTGGCGAAGAGGGATTGGTGCGGCTCGCCCGCGCCAATCACGCGCGCGCCTCGGCGTTGGCCGTCCGGGCGGCGAAAATCAGTGGCGTGGAGCTGCTCACGCCCGCGTTCTTCAACGAATTCACGCTGAAGCTGCCGAAGCCCGGCAGCGCCGTGGTGGATGCGCTGGCCGAAAGGGGAATCATGGCCGGGGTTCCCGCGTCGCGCTTCTGGCAACACGATCACCATATGCGCGACCTGCTGATAGTCGCCGTCACCGAAACCTGCAGCGACGACGATTGCGACGCCTTCGTCAAAGCGCTCGCGGAGGTGCTGTGATGCCGATGAACGCACAAGGTCGCCCCACGGCAGCAATTGCCGCTGGCAGCGCCGAACTGCCAACCATTTCCGGCGACCGAGGCCTCGATCACGAAGAGGCCCTTATCTTTGAACTCGGCCGCGCCGGTGTCACCGGCGTGGATGTTCCGGAAGTGCAGCTCTCCAATGAACGACTCGGCGGCATGCGCCGCCG
>DASXGS010000201.1:0-5641 GCA_036488975.1 Rhizomicrobium sp.
CCTCGTTACCTTTCGCCGCGGCGAACTGGCTGCCGATGGGAAGCCCGTTCGCGCTCATGCCCAGCGGCACCGACATCGCCGGCGTGCCCGCGGTGTTGTGCACCGGCGTGTAGGCGGCGTAGCCCACGATGCGATCGTACAGGGTGGGAAAGGGCACCGTCGGCGCCTGCTCGCCTAGCCTGGGCGGCGGGCCCGACAGCACCGGCGTGAGCCACGCGTCGTAATGCGCAAAGAAGTCCGCAACCTGCTGTTCCACCACGCGGAAATAGGCCAGGCTTTTGGCGAGCGCCCCCTTCGGCTTCTTCGCATAGAACTCGGCCAGCCCCAGCGTCCAGGGCTCGAACACATCTTCCGGCTTCTGCTTCATCTGCTTGGCAAGCCCGACCAGATCGGCAGCACCCGATGCCCATACCGTCAGGAAGGCGTCGGCGAAGCGCTCACCATCGACGGGGCTCTTGGCCGGGATGATGTCGTGGCCGAGGCCGCCACAGAGTTTGGCCGTGGCTTCCACCGCGGCCTTCACATCCGGGTGCGGCTGTCTGCCGTTGTCGCCGATGATGGAGAACGCAATCTTCAACCGCTGCTTCGACGGGCCGGACACGAACCCGATGGGCTTCAGTGGCGCGTCCGCCGATGTGTCTTCCGACAGCGCCAAGATGGTGGCGCTGTCGCGCACCGTGCGGGTCTCGCAATTCTCGACGCTGATGCCGGCCGGCTGCCGCTCCATCTCCGCAAGCCGCATGCGGCCGGTGGAGGGCTTCAGCCCGAACGTGCCGCAGCACGAGGCGGGAATGCGGATGGAGCCGCCGCCGTCGCTGCCATGCGCCGCGGGCACCATGCCGGAGGCAACCGCCGCCGCCGCGCCGCCGGAGGAGCCGCCGGTCGAATAATCCGTGTTCCATGGGTTGCGGCAGGGCCCCAGGAGCACGCTTTCGGTCGAGGCCATCAGGCCGAATTCCGGCGTGTTGGTTTTGCCGAGGATGATCATGCCGGCCGCCAGCGCCTTCTCGGTCATGGTACCGTTGGCGGTGGCGATGTTTTTCGCCATGAGCCGCGAGCCGTCGGTGGTGCGCTCGCCCTTCACGTCGTTCAGGTCCTTGATGAGATAGGGCGCGCCGGCGAGCGGCCCATCCGGCAGCTTTTCCTTCGCGCGGGCGCGCGCTTTCTCGAAGAATTCCGTGACCACCGCGTTCAGCTTCGGATTCACCAGTTCGATGCGCGAGATGGCCGCATCCACCACTTCGAGCGGCGTGGTCTGTTTGTGGCGCAGCGCCGCCGCGATGCCGACGGCGTCGAGCGGGCCGAGCGCATTTGCCCCGCGGGTGAAGTCCGGCTTGAGCACGGCGGCGGCTGCCATGGCGGCGGCACTTGCGCCCATCAGCGCCCGGCGCGAGATGCGATTCATGGCGTATCCCCTTCGTTATGCCGCGCGCGAGCTTAGCGCGAAATCGTTTCCCGCGAAGCTGGCTGCGAGCGGAAGAGCCAAACCGCGTAGCCGGCACTGATCGCGCCGAGCACGGCCATCAGCCCATGTGGATTCCACAGGTCCAGCGCCACGCCCTCGCCCGCGGGGCCAAGCAGCAATCCCAGGCAATAGAGCATCACGAACGCGGCGTTGGCGCTGGCCAGTGTCGCGCCCTGGAAACGCTCGCCGAGAATGGTGAGGCCGATGGTGTAGACGCCCAGAATCAATCCGCCCCACAACAGGAGCAGCAAATAGAACAGCGGCGGCGTGTGCACGGCGAATGGCGCGATCAGCGCGCCGGCAACGCCGCTCAGCGCGCACACCAAGAGTAGCGTGCGGCGATCGTAGCGGTCCGCCAGCGCGCCCAGCGGATAGGTGAACACCACGCTGCCGAGCGCAATCGCGGTGACGCAGAGGGCTGCGTGCGCTTCCGTGTAGCCGGAGCGCACCGCGTACACCGGAATGAGACCCGCCATGCCGGCATCGATGGCACCGAACACGAACGCGGCAGCGAACGCGGCTGGGGCCAGCCGCACGGCGGCGTACACCGATCCGGCATGTGCCCGCTCAAGCACGGGTGCAGTGCGGCGTGCCACCAGCACCGGAACGATCGCCAGCAGCAGCAGCCCCGCCCCGGCCGCAAACGGCGCAACACCGCGCGTGCCGATCGCCTGCAGCAGGGTCGGGCCGATGCCGTAGCTGCCCGCCATGCAGATGCCGTAGAGCGCCACGTAGCGGCCGCGATTGGCCGTGGTGGCGAGCTGGTTGATCCAGAATTCCGTCACCACGAACAGCGCGTTGAGCGCGCTCGACAGCACGAAGCGCACCGGAAACCACAGCCACAGACTGGGCACGAAATAGATCGCGACCAGCGAGCCCGCGGCGACCGCCAGTGCAAGCGACAGGAACTCGGCCGCGCCCAGCCGCGCCATCGCCCTCGGCATGTGCGGTGTCACCACGAGCGATGCGAGGCCGCCGGTGGCGAGGTTGAGTCCGTTGACGCTGCCCGGCTCGCCCATGCGCTCGAGAATGAGCGACAGCAGCGGCAAGGTGAGCCCCATGCCCATGCCGTAGGCGACGCACGCCGACAGGATGGCGGCCAGCGAAAGGCGCTTGCGGTCCGCGGCCGTCACGTCGAATGTTCTCCCCTCTTTGCCGCCCACCGATACAGCCGAAGATCGAATCTGGAAAGCTGCGCTCCGGCGGCGTAAAGAGGGCCATGTTCACGACGCCCCGCACGTATCGGCGCAGCGCTCTTTCGGAGCGGGCATGAGCGCGCGCGTGCTCATCGTGGAAGGCCGCTTTCACGAGCACATCGCCAATGCGCTGCTGGATGGCGCCACCGCTGCGCTGGAAGCCGCGGGCGTGCAATTCGAACGCATCACCGTGCCCGGCGCGCTGGAGATTCCGCCGACCATCGCGTTTGCTTCACGCGTCGGCGAAGACGACGCCGATCCTTTCGACGGGTATGTGGCGCTGGGTTGCCTGATTCGCGACGAGAGCCTCAATTTCAGCGTCATCGCCCACGAATCCGCCCGCGGCCTGATGGAGCTTTCGTTGAAGCAGAACCTCTGCATCGGCAACGGCATTCTAGCCATGGATACCGAAGAGCAGGCCCTGGCGCACGCCGCGCGCGACCAGCTCGACATGGGCGGCGAGGCGGCGCGCGCCTGCCTAGCGCTGATCAATGTTCGCGCGAAGCTGTGGAGCCGCGCCTGATGGCGCGCAATTCCCATCCGGAACGACACGCCGCCCGCATGGCTGCCGTGCAGGCGATCTACCAGATGGAGCTGACGGGCAGCGACGCGGAATCCGTGGCGCAGGAATTCTGCGAGCACCGCTTCGCCGAGCCGGAGCACGACGATGTGGGCGAGGCGGACACGGAATTCTTCAAAGATCTGGTGCGCGGTGTGCCGCACCATCAGCTGGAGATCGACCGCGCGATCGCGGACGATTTGTCCGACGACTGGAAGCTGCAGCGCATCGATTCCATTCTGCGCGCCATTCTGCGCGCTGGCGTGTACGAGCTGGTGGCGCGCAAGGATGTGCCGGTGAAAGTGGTGATCGATCAGTATCTCGATATCGCGCACGCCTATTTCGGCGGCGAGGAGCCGGGTTTCGTGAACGCCCTGCTGGATCGCGTGGCGCACCGGAAGCGGGCCAGCGAATTCGGGGAAGCCCCGCCGGATGACGAACTCCGGTTCTGAGCGCCCCGGCGAATTCGAACTGATCGCCGAGCTGTTCGCGCCGCTCGCCACCGCGCCCGGCGCGTTCGGGCTGACCGACGATGCAGCGGTCGTTGCCCCGCCCGCCGGTCACGAGCTGGTGGTGACGATGGATGCGCTGATCGAAGGGGTACACTTCTTCGCCAGCGATCCGCCGGATTTGATCGCGAGAAAAGCCTTGCGGGTGAATTTGTCCGATCTGGCGGCGAAGGGCTGCGCGCCGCTCGGCTACCTGATGGCACTTTCGATTCCGCGGAAGTTGGAGATGTCATGGCTGAGAGCGTTTGCGCGCGGGCTGGCGGAAGACCAGCAGATATTCGGGATTTCCCTGTTCGGCGGCGACACGACGGCAACGCCGGGCCCGCTCACAATTGCGATCACCGCGTCCGGCCATCTTCCTGTGGGCAGAATGCTGCGCCGCTCGGGCGCCAAGCCGGGCGATGTGGTTTTCGTCTCCGGCACGATCGGCGACGCAGGCGGCGGCCTCGCCTGCCTCAAAGGCGAGGGCGCTCATCTGAGCAATATTGATCGCGATCACCTTGTTCGCCGCTTTCAGCTGCCGGAGCCACGCACCAGCCTGGGCCCGAGCCTGATCGGCGTGGCCTCAGCCTCGCTCGACGTCTCCGATGGCCTGCTCGCCGACCTCGGCCACATCGCGGCGGCCTCCGCCGTTCGCGTCGTCGTGGAAGCCGAGCGTGTGCCGCTGTCGCCGGCACTCATCGCGCTTTGGCCGCAAGCCAAAGAGCGGATTGTCCGCGCGGTCACCGCAGGCGACGACTACGAAATCGCCTTTACCGCTCCGCCTTCATCACGCGCGACTATTGTCGCGGCTTCCGCCAGAGCCGGTCTGCCGGTGGCAGAGATCGGCCGGGTCGAGACAGGGCAGGGTGTCACGCTTCTCGATAACGGAGGCCAGGAGAGTCCCGTTAACCGGCGCGGCTACGTCCATTTTTAGGCGGGTTCACCAAGTCTTAGCCGGCCTCTGACAGGCTCCGCTGATGCGAGTCCCCTCCGCCATTTTCCTCGTATTCGGACTGGCATTCGCGGCTACGTCCGCCAGCGCGGGCGAAAAGACGCCGCCACCCGGCACCACGGTGGAGATGCCGTACGTCATGGCCCCGATGATCGTGGACGACAAACTGGTCGCCTATGCCTATTTTTCGCCCAAGATCATCGCGACATCTCAGTCGGCGGCCATAGATATCCGGGACAAGACGCCATTTCTTCAGGATGCCTTCGTGCGCGACGTGAACGGCGCTTCCATTGCCACGAAAGCGGATCCCGCCAAGGTCGATTCCGAGGCCCTGCTCGCCCGCCTGCTGCGGGACGCGCGCCGCATCATGGGCTCCGGCAAGGTGGCCAGCGTCAGCGCCCAGATCCAGATCGCCCAGCTGCGCCCGGCCTCCGGCGGCTAGAGCCCCCACACAGCCGGCTGAATCGGGCCAATACGTCCCACATTGTTTCGTTGCGTTGCGAAAAGCCTTTTGGCATGTTCCGCCGCCCTCGCGGCCGGGCTGGCTGTGGGGCGAGGAAGGCCGCGCGCGTGTCTTGCGCGGCCGGTGATCCACAAAACGGTTTTCTAAGGAGAGGCGATGAGCGTCCAGCTTCTGTTGGTATTGGTTTGTGGGCTTCTGGCCCTGGTCTATGGCGGGGTCACCATCGCCTCGGTCCTGAAGCAAAGCGCCGGCACCGCGCGGATGCAGGAGATCGCCGCCGCCATCCAGGAAGGCGCCAGCGCCTACCTCAACCGCCAGTACACCACCGTCGCCATCGTGGGGCTGGTCATCTTCATCATCGCCTGGATGATTTTCGGCTGGCAGGTGGCGCTCGGCTATTTCATCGGCGCCGCGTTTTCGGGCGCGGCCGGCTACATCGGCATGAATGTGTCGGTGCGCGCCAATGTGCGGACGGCGGAAGCTGCGCGACATGGCTTGGCCGCGGGCCTCTCGCT
>DASXGS010000237.1:0-3021 GCA_036488975.1 Rhizomicrobium sp.
GAGCGCATTGTGCGCGACGACGTCTTCACCTCGATCCATATCGAGGAATTCGAGACGATGGCCCGCGACACCAAGCTCGGGCCTGAGGAAATCACCCGCGACATTCCCAATGTCGGCGAGGAGAACCTGAAGAACCTCGACGAAGCGGGCATCGTCTATATCGGCGCCGAAGTCATTGCCGGCGACATTCTCGTCGGCAAGGTGACGCCGAAGGGCGAAACCCCGATGACGCCGGAAGAGAAGCTGCTGCGTGCCATCTTCGGCGAGAAAGCGGCCGACGTGCGCGACACATCGCTTCGCGTTCCGCCCGGTGTGACCGGAACGGTCGTGGAAGTGCGCGTGTTCAACCGCCACGGCGTCGACAAGGACCAGCGCGCGCTGGCAATCGAGAAGTCGGAAGAAGAGCGCCTCGCAGAAGACCGCGATGACGAACTCGCCATTCTGGAGCGCAACATCTTCTCCCGATTGTCCGAGCTGCTGCTCCACAAGGCGGTGGCGCATGGGCCGAGGGGACTCGCCGCCGATTCGAAGGTCACGCAGCACGTGCTGGACGCGATCCCGCGCCACCAGTGGTGGCAGATCGGATTGCGCAACGAGAAGGCGCAAGGCGAGATCGAGGCACTGAAGAAGCAGTACGACGAATCCAAGCAGCGCCTCGACAAGCGCTTCGCGGACAAAGTCGAGAAATTGCGCCGGGGCGATGAACTCGCGCCGGGCGTGATGAAAATGGTCAAAGTGTTCGTCGCCGTGAAGCGCAAATTGCAGCCGGGCGACAAGATGGCCGGGCGTCATGGCAACAAGGGCGTCATCAGCCGCATTCTCCCTATAGAGGACATGCCGCATCTGGAAGACGGCACATCCGTTGATGTCGTGCTCAATCCGCTGGGCGTGCCTTCGCGCATGAACGTGGGACAAATCCTTGAAACGCACCTCGGCTGGGCCTGCGCAGGCCTCGGCCGCCAGATCGGCGATGTCGTGGACAAGGTGAAGCGTGAAGGTGGCAAGGCGGACGGCGCACTGCGCAAGACGCTGAAGCAGATCTATCGCAACGATCAGCGCCTTTCGGAACTGGACGATGCCGGCCTCCTCGAACTCGGCGAGAATCTGCGCGCTGGCGTTCCCGTGGCGACGCCTGTGTTTGACGGCGCCAAGGAAGCCGACATCGTAGAGATGCTGTCCGAAGCCGGCCTGTCGAAATCCGGCCAGGTGACTCTCTATGACGGCCGTACCGGTGAGGCCTTCAAACGTGCTGTCACCGTCGGCTACATCTACATGCTGAAGCTGCACCACCTTGTGGATGACAAGATCCACGCGCGGTCGATCGGGCCTTACAGCCTCGTCACCCAGCAGCCGCTGGGGGGCAAGGCACAGTTCGGCGGACAGCGCTTCGGCGAAATGGAAGTGTGGGCACTCGAGGCTTACGGCGCGGCTTACACGTTGCAGGAAATCCTGACCGTGAAGTCCGACGACGTGGCCGGCCGCACCAAGGTGTACGAGGCCATCGTGCGCGGCGAGGACACGTTCGAAGCCGGTATTCCGGAATCGTTCAATGTGCTCGTCAAGGAAATGCGCTCGCTGGGCCTGAATGTGGAGCTCGTCAATGGCTGATTACGAACCAAGACCCCGTAGCAGGGAATCCAGAATGAATCAGGACCTGATCAATGTCTTTCAGACCGGCAAAGAGATTCCGGCTTTCGACCGGATTCGAATTTCGCTCGCCAGCCCCGATCAGATTTTGCGCTGGTCGCATGGCGAGGTGAAGAAGCCGGAGACCATCAACTACCGCACCTTCAAGCCTGAGCGCGACGGCCTCTTCTGCGCCCGCATCTTTGGGCCGGTGAAGGACTACGAGTGCTTGTGCGGCAAGTACAAGCGCATGAAGTACAAGGGCATCGTCTGCGAAAAGTGCGGCGTTGAGGTCACGGTGCAGAAGGTGCGCCGCGATCGCATGGCGCATATCGAGCTGGCGTCGCCGGTGGCGCACATCTGGTTTCTGAAGTCGCTGCCCTCGCGCATCGGGCTGATGCTCGACATGACGCTGAAGGATCTGGAACGCGTCCTTTACTTCGAGAACTACGTCACCATCGAGCCCGGGCTGACTCCGCTGAAAGAGCGGCAGCTGCTTAGCGAGGACGAGTATTACAAGGCGCAGGACGATTACGGCGAGGACAGCTTCACCGCAAAGATCGGTGCTGAGGCCATCCGCGACCTGTTGATCGCCATCGACCTCGAGCAGCTGCGCGATCAACTGCGCAAGGACATCTCCGAGACGAGCGGCGTCGGCGAGAAGCCCAAGAAGATGGTCAAGCGGCTGAAGCTCGTCGAAGCCTTCATGGAATCCGGCAACCGTCCGGAATGGATGATCCTCACGCAGGTGCCGGTGATTCCGCCGGAGCTGCGTCCGCTGGTTCCACTTGACGGCGGCCGCTTTGCGACCTCCGACCTGAACGATCTGTACCGCCGCGTCATCAACCGAAACAACCGCCTGAAGCGTCTGATCGAGCTCAAGGCGCCCGACATCATCGTGCGCAACGAAAAGCGCATGCTGCAGGAATCGGTGGACGCGCTGTTCGACAACGGGCGGCGTGGCCGTGTCATCACGGGTGCCAACAAGCGTCCGCTGAAGTCGCTTGCCGACATGCTGAAGGGCAAACAAGGCCGCTTCCGGCAGAACCTGCTGGGCAAGCGCGTCGATTATTCCGGCCGTTCGGTGATCGTGGTCGGTCCGGAACTCAAGCTGCATCAGTGCGGCTTGCCAAAGAAGATGGCGCTCGAGCTGTTCAAGCCGTTCATCTATTCGCGGCTCGAGGCGAAGGGCTTCAGCCAGACGGTCAAGCAATCGAAGAAGCTGGTGGAGAAGGAGAAGCCGGAAGTCTGGGACATCCTCGAAGAGGTGATCCGCGAGCATCCGGTTCTGCTCAACCGCGCGCCGACCTTGCATCGTCTTGGCATCCAGGCGTTCGAGCCCGTGCTGATCGAAGGCAAGGCGATCCAGCTGCATCCGCTGGTCTGCACCGCTTT
>DASXGS010000272.1:0-3503 GCA_036488975.1 Rhizomicrobium sp.
GTCCAACCGGCAGCGGGGGACCACGCCGACGTGGAAGATGGATTGATTCTGCCTGTGGTGGGGGAGATTGCGCCCAAGCCATTGCCGCGATACGCCGAGAACGGACGGAAGATTCTGCTGGTCGAGGACAATCCCATAAACGCGATGTTGACGCGCGAATTGCTGGTGCGCCGGGGGTATGCCGTGAGCCATGTGCCGTCCGGCGAATCGGCGCTCGAGCTGGCGGCGCGCGAACGCTTCGACGTGGTGCTCACCGACATTCACATGCCGGGTATGGATGGCGTTGAGATGGCGCAGCGCCTGCGTGAGCGCGAAGGCCGCCTCGGCCGTCCATGTACACGAATTGTGGCGCTCACTGCCGATACTGTGGAAACCGGCCGGCATGCTTGCCAGGATGCCGGGATGGATGGCTTCCTTACGAAGCCTGTCGATCCGGCCGAGCTCGATGCCATGCTGAACGATCTGATTTACTTCGCTCCGCGCTCCCCCGCCGAAGCGGCGGCATGAGCGCAAGCCAAAGTGCGGCGGCACCGGCACAGACGAGCCGCACGCGTGCCGCACTCAAATCCTATCTTCAGCCGCGCACGGCGACGATGCTGGCGCTGGGATGCGCCTGCGGGCTGCCGCTGCTCACCATTTCCAATGCGATGGGATTGTGGCTGACTGACAACCGCGTTTCGATGACCGATATCGGCCTCTTCGCGTACACGCTGCTGCCCTACTCGCTGAAGTTTGTCTGGGCCCCGTTGCTGGATCAGGTGCGCCTGCCTGTGCTGCACCGGCTGCTAGGCAAGCGCCGTTCCTGGATGCTGGTGGCGCAGTTTGGAATTCTGATCGCTTTCATCGGACTGTGCCTCTCCGATCCGCGCACGCAGCTCCTGCACGTGGGGATGTTCGCGCTGCTGCTGGGTTTCTGCGGTGCGAGCCAGGACATTTCGGTCGACGCCTGGCGCATCGAAATCGCCCCGCCGGAAGAACAGGGCACCATGCTGGGCGCCTATCAACTCGGCTACCGGCTGACGGCGCTCGCGACGGCCGCGCTGGCGCCTTACATCGCGCAACTGGTGTCCTGGCGGGCCGGACTGATTTTCCTGGGTTGCCTGATTCTGATCGGCATGGTGGCGGCGCTTGTCGCGCGCCGGCCGCCCGAACGCGATGCCAGCGAAGAGGTACACAAGGCCGAAGAGAAACTCGGTTTGGGCGGAAGAATCGGTGCGGCGCTTGGCTGGTTCTATGGCGCAGTGGTGGCGCCGTTTATCGACTTTTTCCGGCGTCACGGCTGGGTGGGGCTACTCATCCTTGCGATGATCGGCAGCTACCGCCTGCCCGATTTCATCATGGGCACGATGGCGCGGCCTATGTACCGCCAGAGCTTCTCGCTGGTGGAAATCGGCACGATGTCCGGCCTCATTGGGGTGTGGGTCACAATTGCCGGGGCGCTGATCGGTGGTTTCTTCGTCTTCCGCTTCGGCATCATGCGCTCGCTGTTTATCGGATTGTTTGCGGTGATCGCCGGAAATCTCGCTTACGCGTTGCTCGCCGCGAGCCGGCACAGCATCCCCGCTTTCGCGACGGCGATCGTGATCGAGAACATCTCAGCGGGTTTCGCGGGAACCGCTTTGCTGGCCTACATGTCGAGCCTGACCAACGCGGCATTCACAGCCACCCAATACGCGTTGTTCAGCTCGTTCTATGCTTTGCCGGGAAAACTGCTGGGCGGCCTTTCGGGCGTTTTCGTGGACTGGTTCGCCACCCATCGGCAGATATTCGAACCGATATTGCCGGTGCTCGCGGCCCTCCCCGAAAAGGTCGTTGGCTTCGTGCCGTTCTTCATCGCGACCGCGCTGGCGGGCCTGCCCGCGCTCCTGCTTTTGATCCTTGTTTACCGGCGCGAGGGCGATCCATCGCGAATTAAAGTCCGCGAGAGCCGTTAACCTCTTTGCTCTGCGAACCAGTGAGCACATACCGCCAGTCATCCGGCCAGCCTGCTGTTCGCCTTCACTTGGCAAGCGGCGGAAGCTGGGCAACCCCCGCATTGTAAAGGGTTGGTATTACACCATATTTGCAGCGCGGGGCTGGCTCAGCTAGATTCAACGAAAGTTCGCGAAGACGGGGTACTTTCGCGGACAAGGTTCCGCCGAATCAGTTTGCGTGAGCCTTCGCACACACAAGGGAATGCATCTTGGTTAACGTCTATGAGCCCGGTCCGCTGGAAGGGCGTCGGTCCCAATGGCCTGTACTGGCCACGGCAGGCGCGCTGGAAGTGCGGCTGGCCGAGACCGATGGCGAAGTGGAGGCGGCGCAGCGACTTCGGTATCGCGTTTTTTACGAAGAGATGACGGCGATCCCCTCGCCCGCGATGCGCGAACAGCAGCGGGATTTCGATCAGTTCGATGAATTTTGCGACCACATGCTGGTGGTCGACCGCGAGCGCCACGACGAAGACGGGCAGCCCGCCGTGGTTGGCACCTATCGTTTGATGCGCGATGCCGAAGCGGCGCGCGCCGGCGGTTTCTACACCGCCGGTGAATACGACATCGGCCCGATGCTGGCGGAGTGGCGCGGAAAGAATCTGCTGGAACTTGGCCGCTCATGCATTCTGCATGAGTACCGCAGCAAGCCTTCGACCTTGCAGCTGCTGTGGCGCGGGGTGATGATGTACACCTTTCGCTTCTCCATCGATCTGATGTTTGGCTGCGCCTCGCTGGCCGGCACCGATCCGGATGCGTTGGCGCTGCCGCTTTCCTACTTGCATCACTATCACCGCATGCCGGACGGCATGCGGGTGCGCGCGCGGCCCGAGCTCTATGTCGAAATGAACCGGATGCCGAAAGAGGCATTCGAGCCCAAAACGGCGCTGCACGCGCTGCCGCCGATGATCAAGGGTTATCTGCGGGCTGGCACCTCCATCGGCGACGGCGCGGTGATCGACCGCCAATTCGACACCACCGACGTGCTGATCTATTGCCCAATCGCCAAAATGGACGCGCGTTACCGCAACCGGTTTTTGCGCTCGGTCGAGCGCTGATACCAACTACGCCAGATCGAACAGCAGCAGTTCCGCAGGGCCTTCCGCGCGGATACGCACCTGTTCCTGATCGGTGATGCCGGCGCCATCGCCCGTTTTCAACAGCTCGCCATTCACAGACGCTTCGCCCCTGACAATCTGCACCCAGGCGCGGCGGCCCTGCTGTAGCGGGTGAATCGCTTCTTCGTCGCAATGGAAGCGGGCCGCCCAGATTTCCGCGTCCTGTAGCACGCGCACTTCATTGGCACGCGGCTCGCACGCCGCGATGCGCACGAGCTTGTTTGCCACCGCTTCCGGATCAATCGCCTTCTGCTCGTAGGATGGTTCAATGGCGCGGCGCGACGGCACGATCCAGATTTGCAGAAAATGACATTCGTCGTCGCGCGAGGCGTTGAACTCGGAATGCTCGATGCCGGTGCCGGCGCTCATGCGCTGGATTTCGCCGGGGCGGATGGTTGAGCCGGTGCCCAGCGAA
>DASXGS010000274.1:0-4901 GCA_036488975.1 Rhizomicrobium sp.
GCCTTGCGCATGGAACGCGAGCGCCTGTTGCGAGCGCATCATGATGGCATCGATGAAGCCGCGCAGCAGCATCACCAGGCCGAGCAGGATATACATGATGCCGATGCGCTTGTGATCGACGCTGGTGATCCATTCGTTCCATAGATATGGAAGCCAGCCCTTGACGGCTATCCAAACGAGAACGCCGAGAAGCACCAGCATGACCACCGCGCCGGCGATCAGAGGAATCGGTTGATCGAACGGGATGGCATCCCAGCTCAGCTTTCCGAACATTAGGGCGCGCCTCCCTGCGGCGTGGCGCTCTTTGTTTCCGGGCCGCTCCGGGGGCCCTCGCCGGTCGGCAGCTTTCGCGTGGCGATGGCATCGAACAGCTTCGGGTCTACGCCGCGGTAGGTGTAAGGCTTTGGCACGCGACTCTGCTTCAGGAGCGCATTGACCGCGCTGCGGTGGAGCGGCGCGCCTTTGACGCCGGCAGCCCAATTCGTGAATTGCGCGGGCGGTACCGCGACGGAATCGAACCGCATATCGGGGAAGCCATCGCCACTGAACTGCGTCGACAAACCGAGATACTTGCCCGGCTTATCCGCCTGCAGGTTGATCTGAGTGACCATGCCATTCATCGCGTAAATCATGCTTCCGAAGCGCGGCACGAAGAACGCGTTGAACACGGATGCGGACGTGATGCGGAAATGCAGCGGCCGGCCAACCGGCACAACCAGCTGATTCACGCTGGCAATCTTTTGTTCGGGATAGATGAACAGCCACTTCCAGTCGAACGACACCGCTTCGACTTCCAGCGGCTTCGCGGTTGAAGGGAGTGGCGCGAACGGGTCGAGCTTGTGGCTGCCGATCCAGATCACCCCACCGAGAAAGAAGATCGTGAGTGTCGGGATGGACCAGACGATCAACTCGATCTTGCCCGAATAAGTGAAATCGGGCCGGTAGACGGCGCGTGTGTTCGAAGCACGATACCACCAGGCAAACGCCAGGGTGGCAATCATGGTGGGAATGACGATCGCCAGCATGATCACCAGCCCATCCAGCAGAATGATGGCGTCACCCCGGCCGACAGGTCCTACCGGCGCAAGAATGGAATCGGCTCGGGCAAACGCGGGAACGAGCGCACAACTCGCAGCGCAGAGAAACCTTTTCGCCACCGGCCAACGTGCGGCCGTTCCAGGTTTCACGCCGAATTCCCCTCCGGCAAACCGTTGAACTCAGATCGAGGGACCCTTGCAACTTCTCTCAATATTCGCAAGCAGCAGGTTTGCCTCAGACGCCCGTGACTGGGACGCTACACCCGTGAACCAATATCCCGCTGCCGTTGAATTCGCGCTATAACCACGCGATGGCGGAGTTGAAGAACGCGCTGATCACTGGGGCGGCAAAGCGCCTGGGCCGCGCGATCACGCTTGATCTCGCGCGCCACGGCTGGAATGTCGCGGTCCATCATAATGCGTCCGAGCGCGAGGCACGTGTCACCTGCGAGGATGCGCAAACGGCTGGCGCGCGCGCGGTTCTCGTGAAGGCCGATCTTGGCCGCGAGGAAGAAACGGAACGCGTCGTGGAGCGCGCCACGCGCGAGTTGGGACCGCTCACCGCACTGGTCAACAGTGCGTCGGTATTCGAGAACGACCAGTGGTACAGCGCCGATCGCGCGTCGTGGGACCGTCACATCGAGGTGAACCTGCGCGCACCTCTGGTGCTGGCGCAGAATTTCGCGAAGCAGCTGCCGCGCGAGGCGCATGGTGTGATCGTCAATCTGCTCGACCAGCGACTGCTGAAGCCCGCGCCGGACTTCCTCTCCTATGGCGTAAGCCGCGCCGGGCTGCACTGGTTGACGCTGACGCTGGCGCAGGCACTCGCGCCGCGCATTCGCGTGAACGCGGTGGCGCCCGGTCCGACACTCAAGGCAGCGCGTCAGAGCGCGGCACATTTCGAGCGTGAGCGCAATTCCACGATCCTTGGCCACGGCTCCGAGCCGCAGGATATCTGCGATGCGGTGCGTTATCTGCTGGATGCGCGCGCGGTGACAGGCCAGACGATCGCGGTCGATGGGGGCCAGCATCTGATCTGGAAATTGGCCGACATGGAGGCGGTATGACCAAGGCCAATATCCAGCCGCTACGGATTGCCAGCGCCGCCAATGCTATCCGGCACGTCTTCATTCGCAATCTGGAAGTGCTCGCGCAGATCGGCATTCATGGCCATGAGCGCGGCATGCTGCAGCCGGTGCGCGTCAATGTCGATCTCGCTGTGGAAGAAGCAGCGGTGCTTGACGACCGGCTCGACAGCGTCGTGGACTACGAGGCCATTACGGCGAAGATCCGCGCCATCGTCGGCTCCGGCCATATCAACCTCGCGGAGACTTTTGCCGAGCGGATCGCGGAGGCCTGCTTCTCGGATGCGCGCGTGAACACTGCGCGCGTGCGGGTGGAAAAGCTGCACGCTCTACCCGGTGCCGAATCCGCCGGGGTAGAAATCGAGCGCACCCGGACCAGTTGAGTTTCTTTCATTCGCGGAGAGGTCGAGGAAGCTATTGGCGGGCTTTTAGGAATTCCAGCACCGCTTGTTTGTACACCTTGTCGCCGACGGTGAGCATGTGGTCGCGTTTGGCCACGGTGACGGCGCGGGCATTGCCGAGCGCTGCGGCGAGCGGCTCGGGGGCCCCAGACACATTGTCGGTTTCACCACAGACCACGAGTGCAGGAAGCGTGATCGCCGCGAGTTGTTCGCGCGACAGCGGCGGCTTGGGTTCGCGCATACAGGCCGCCAGCGCGCGCGGGTCTTTGCCGGGCTGTTTCGCAAAATCGCGGAACATCCGCTGCACCGGCGTCAGCTCCGATGAATCTTTCGCGAGTAATCCATCGGCCATGGCGACGCGCCAGTCCTGGCTGCGGGTGAAGTAGTTAGCGCCGACGCCGCCGATGATTGCTGCTCTGACCTGATCCGGATGTCCATATGCGAACCGCAGCGTCAGCGAGCCGCCCATCGAGTAACCCATGACGAAGGCGCGCTCGTGGCCGGCAGCGCGCATGACCAACCCGATGTCATTTGCCATCGCCTCTTCGGTGTACGCGCCGGGCTCGTGCGGCTTGTCGCTTTCACCATGGCCGCGACAATCGAACGCCACAACCGAATAGCCGCCGTTCATCAAACTGTCGTACCAGCCGGGCGCGCGCCAGTTCTGCACCCTGCTCGCGCCAAAGCCATGCACCAGCACCACCGGGGGCCCTTCGCCCACGGTCTCCCACGCGATGCGGACGCCGTCCGGCGCAGTCACAGATTCCGTCATGCGCGCCGAGCTTCGCAAAGCGGCGCGGGACTGTCTATGATGGGACAACCCGCCATCTCTGGAAAACCCTCCATGTCGCTTGCAACCCTGAAGAGAGACGTGGCCTCCGCCGTGGACGCCATGGCCGCCGAACTGCTCGCGCTTTCGCACGCCATTCACGCCGAACCCGAGCTGGCGCTGGAGGAAGTAAAGGCGGCGGCTCGGCTGGCCGGCGCTGTGGAAGCGCACGACCTGCCGGTGCAGCGCGAAGCGTTCGGGTTGAAGACGGCATATGTGTCGGAATTCGGGAAGGACGAAGGACCGGCCATCGCCATCCTTTCCGAATACGATGCGCTGCCGGGCATTGGACACGCCTGCGGCCACAACATCATCGCGACATCCGGCCTGGGCGCGGCGCTGGCGTTGGCGAAGCTCGGTTCCAAATTGCCCGGCCGCGTGCGCTATCTCGGCACGCCGGCGGAGGAACGCTTCGGCGGCAAGGAGATCATGGCGCAGGCAGGCGCTTTCGAGAAACTCGATGCCGCGATGATGATGCACCCCGCCAGTCTCGATCTCGTCACCATGCCGTGCATCGCCATTTCGGAAGTGGACGTGACGTATCACGGCCGCGCTGCCCACGCCTCCGCCATGCCCTACCGGGGCCTCAATGCACTCGATGCCGTGGTGACGGCGTACCAAACCATCGCGCAGCTTAGACAGCACATCAAACAAACCGAGCGCATTCACGGCATCATCACCGATGGCGGGCTGGCAGCGAACATCGTGCCGGAGAAAGCGGGATGCCGCTTCTATGTGCGCGCAGCGGATGTCCATGAGCTCGCCAAGCTGAAAGTGCGCGTGCAGGCGTGCTTTGAGGCGGGCGCGCTGGCAACCGGGTGCAAGCTCGACCTCAAATGGGGCAATACCGATTATCTCGACCTGAAAACGAACTGGCCTATGGCGGGCGCCTTCGAGCAGAACGCCGTCGCTCTGGGCCGTGACTTCTTTCCGGTGAGGGAGATTCCGCCGGGCTTCGCCGGCTCGACAGATATGGGCAATGTCAGCCACCGCGTGCCGTCAATCCATCCGATGTTCGCGGTGGCGCCCGCAGGCGTCATCATCCACAACGCGGAATTCGCAACATGGGCATCGTCGGAAAAGGGCGATGCCGCCGTGCTCGACGGCGCCAAAGCGCTGGCGCAAACCGCGCTGGATCTGATGTGCGATGCGCCGCTGCGCGAACGAGTGAAATCCGATTTCGAAGCCACACGTGAAATTTCCGAACGTGCGGTTGCAAAGCTGCATGACCATTCGCCTGCTTCGCAGGGCCACTCCCACGGACATGCACATGCCGGTTGCGGCTGCGCATGAGGCTGTGGCTGCTCATCGGAGCGATCAATGGATTGCTCGCCGTTGCGGCCGGCGCGTTCGGTGCGCATGCGCTGCAGGGCCGCCTGGATGCCCACGCGCTGCAGGTGTTCGAAACCGGCGCGCGCTATCAGATGTATCATGCGCTCGCCATCGGGCTGGCGGCATTTGCGATGCGCGGAACGGCGGCGGCGCCGGCGCAGGGTGCGGCCGTGCTGTTCCTCGCCGGAATCGTGCTGTTCTCGGGCTCGCTGTATCT
>DASXGS010000342.1:0-1862 GCA_036488975.1 Rhizomicrobium sp.
AGCAGCCGCGAGCGCCAGTCGAAGCGATATGCGTATGCCGGTGCGAACGCGTCCTGTGCCTCCAGCATTCGGATGGCCGGCACGGTGAACACACGGTCGGTCATCATCGCGTTGAAGCGATCGAAGGTTGTTCCTTCCGAGTACGCGGCCAGCATTGCATCGGCGTCATCCCCGGCGAGCTTGCGCACCCGTTGTTCAAAGGCGCTGCGCGACATCAGCCGGACGCTGGGGCTTGCCGCGGAAAACAGCCGCCATTCATCCTTAGTCGTGCCGGCCAGCAGCGGGATGCCGCGCGCGGCACCGAAGCGAATGGCATCGATCGGACGCCCGGCCAGAACCGTACCGTCGATCGTGGGTTGAAACGCCACTCTGCCGAGCTTGCGCGAGTCGCTCCCGTCGCGGGCCTCCGCCAGCAATGCAATCTGCGCGCTCACCAGCCTGCCGTATGAAAGCTCCGCAACGGCGGATGCCTCGGCATCCGTTGCGCCGAGCTCCGCCACGAACGCGCGCGCCACCGCGGCCGAATGCTCACGCGCGTGACCGATATGCGCGGCGCCCGATTGCGCAATCGCCTTGTGAAACAGACCTTGCGCGGCGGGGCTGGAAAGCAATGCGGCCACGCTCATGCCGCCGGCCGATTCGCCGAAGATGGTGATGTTATCCGGGTCGCCGCCGAACGCGGCGATGTTCTGCTTCACCCAGTGCAGCGCCAGGATTTGATCGGCGATGCCTTCCACGCCGGTCCCAGGCAGGCGGCCCTCCGTCGCATCGGCGAGATTGAGGAAGCCGAAGGCGCCGAGCCGGTAGTTGATCGTCACCACCACGCAGTCCCGCGTGGCCAGATGCCTGCCGTTGTAGATGCCCTGGCTGCCAGCGCCGATTATGAAGGCGCCGCCATGAATCCATACCATCACCGGCCGCTTCGCGTCATCGCAGCCGGGCGTCCATACATTCAGGTTGAGGCAGTCTTCAGATTGCTCACCCAGGTTGCCGCCAAGTAGGGCCTCGATCTGGGTCGGCGCCTGTGGGCAAATCGGGCCGAACTGGGTGGCGTCGCGCACGCCGGCCCAAGGCTCAACCGGCTCCGGCATGCGCCAGCGCAGCGGTCCTACCGGCGGCATGCCGTATGGAATCCCTTTGAAGGCAAGAATGTCGCCCGTGCGCAGGCCAAGAAGCCGTCCGCACGGCGCCTCGAGCGAGAGGGTGTCAGTTTCCCCTGCGGCGCGATCCATGGATTCTCCTTTGATGGGAAACTGACAAACCGGCTCGGTCCGTGCAATGCAGAACGCTTCGTTTACCGTTTCGCTACATTCGCGGTCGTATAAGGCTGGTATGGGCGGAGCAGGGGCAATCGAAGCCTGTGAGAAGTATAACGCGCGGGCACGCGCGGAAGGCTGGACCTCGGCTTGCGACCCGGACCTCGCATTTCATCGCGTGGAGTTTCGCGTTCTGATCGCCACGTGGCGAAGCTTCGCAGCCCATCAATTGCCAAGCCGGAAGGATTTCACCCCGCGCAGCCTGAAGGCGCTGTCGCGCAATGTGGTGATCTACGAGCGCGTAACCAACGGGACGGTTCGGTATCGCGTGCGCCTAATGGGAACGGCGTTCACCGACGTCATCGGTGATGTGAGCGGCAAATATCTGGACGAGGCAGTGCCGCCGACCGATGTGCCGCGCTGGCATGCGGCGCTGGATGCGGTTCTCGAAGCCGGCACGCCACTACGTTTTGTCAGCCGCGCGGATACCGCCGACCAGGTGTTTCCGGTGGGAGAATATTTCGAGGCACCGATTCTCACCGACGACGGCGCGCCCAATATGATTCTGGCAGCGGGGCTGTTCGCACCCCGCCACTGGGCGGATGT
>DASXGS010000394.1:0-2759 GCA_036488975.1 Rhizomicrobium sp.
CAGAATTTCCTGCCCGATATCGGCGGCATCCAGAACTACGTCACCGGGATGGCGGATGCGTTCGCCACGCGCGGCCAGACGATTGCCGTGTTTTGCGATCGCGAGGATGAACCGGGGACGGCGGCGTCCGTCGACGCTGCGCGCAACTATCCCATCTATCGCTTCGGTGGGCCGCGCCCATGGCGCAGTTGGCGCAAGGCCCTCGCAATTCGCAAACAGCTGGCTGCCGGCGACGTGCGGGCGCTTGTGGCGGACAGCTGGAAGGGACTGGCCTACCTTCCCGAATCCGCGCTCGCGAAAACGCCCGTGATGTGCCTTGCGCACGGTGCAGAGCTTCTCGTGCCGCTCGACAGCGCCAAGGGGCGGCGGATTTCGCGTGCGCTGGCAAAGGCCGATATCGTCGCGGCCAATTCGCACTTCACCGCTGGGCTGGTCCGGCCCTTTGTGCACGGAGATACAGATGTCCGCGTACTGTTGCCAGGTGTGAGCACACCCGCCACCGCGCCGCGGGAGCTTCCATTGCGCCCAGAAAGCGTCGCCGGGCGTCTGCTCACCATCGCACGCCTCGATCCGTACAAGGGAATCGATCGCGTCCTTGAAGCGCTGCCGCAACTTCTGCAGCAGCATCCGGAACTTCACTACGACATCGTCGGTTCTGGCGCCGATGCGGCGCGCCTGCACGCGCTGGCGCAATCATTCGGTGTAAAGGAAGTTGTCACCTTCCATGGCCGCGTCAGCGAGGACAAGAAAACCAAACTCCTCCGCAACGCTGGTATCTTCATTCTGCCCAGCCGGATTGAGCCCGACGAAGTCGAAGGTTTCGGCATCGTGTTCGTGGAAGCCGGCGCGTTCGGCATTCCATCAATTGGCGGCCGCGACGGCGGCACGCCGGATGCCGTGCTCGATGGAAGGACGGGTCTGCTGGTGGATGGCAACGATTCCGCCGCCATTGCCGCCGCCCTGAGCCGCTTGCTCGACGATCAAGCCCTTGCCGAAGCGCTTGGAGGCGGCGGCTTCAAGCGGTTCTGGTCGGAATTCGCCTGGGAAAGCGCCATTGGCCGCTTTGCCGGCGCACTGGGCTTCTGAACGCGATGGCATCAATTGCCTCACGGTGGGAAACCCCTTCGCGCTGCCGCGTTCCTGTTCCAACATCCCATCCAACCGGGCGTTCACTGGTGGTCACCAAGTCGCACTATCGGCCCGATATCGACGGCCTGCGTGCGCTCGCCGTGCTGGCGGTCGTGCTGTTCCACTACCATGTGTCCGGTTTCCGCGGCGGCTTTGTCGGCGTGGATGTGTTCTTTGTGATCTCCGGGTTCCTGATCACCGGGCTCATCCACACCGAAATGCGCGAAGGACGCTTTTCACTGCGGCAGTTCTACGAGCGCCGCATCCGCCGCATCTTTCCCGGCCTTTTCGCACTGTTGATCGCCGCAATCGTTGCCGCAGGACTGATCTTCTTCCCCAATTCGCTGGCCCGCTTCGGCAGATCCCTGCTGGCAACCGCATTCTTCGGCGCGAATTTCGAGTTCTGGCGCGAGGCCGGCTATTTCGATGTCGCCGCAGACCAGAAGCCATTACTGCATTTGTGGTCTATTGCGGTCGAGGAACAGTTCTATTTGATCTTCCCTGCGCTGCTGCTTCTGCTCGGAGCAAGCTCGAAGCGGCGCCTGCTTGCAGTCGTCGGACTCATCTTCGTCGCCTCGCTTGGCTTCAGCATCTGGAGTGCGCGGCACGCGCCAGGTGCCGGCTACTATCTGCTGCCCTCACGCATGTGGGAGCTGATGCTGGGCGCGCTGCTCGCCCTCGGCGCTGTCAAAGCGCCGCAGCCCCGCGTGGCGCGGGAAACCATCTCGTTTGTCGGTCTCGCGCTCATTTCGATCGGGATCATTGTGTACTCTCGCCACACACCATTCCCGGGCGCCGCAGCACTTGCGCCGTGCGTCGGAACCGCATTGGTTATCGCGGCGGGGGAATCCGCGGCGTTCAACCGCATGCTGAGTGTGAGGCCGGTCGTGTTCGTCGGCCTGATCTCCTATTCGCTCTACCTCTGGCACTGGCCCCTTTATGTGTTCGCGCGGGCGGTTCTGGTCCACCCGCTCACCCCGGCGGAAACTGTGGTGCTGATCGCCCTGTCACTCGCGCTCGCCATTCTTTCCTGGAGATACATCGAGCAGCCTGTCCGCAGCCGTAGCTTCCGCTGGCCACGCCCGGCGCTATTTGGCGGCGCAGTGGGCGCGATGGCGATGGCAGCGGCGTGCGCCGTTCTCATTCTCAACACACGCGGGTTGCCGCAACGCTTCCCACCACACATCCGGGCCATCCTCGCGGAGGAAGACGATCACGAAGCCCGTCTGCACGAATGTTTCGGGCTCACAGCGCAAGATGTGCGCGCCGGTCGCCTCTGCCAGATCGGCGCGAAGGTGGAGGAGGCAAGCTTCATTCTCTGGGGCGATTCGCACGCCGACGCGCTGATTCCGGCGGTGCAGAGTCTGGCGCAGCGCCAGGGCCGCACTGGCCTGTTCGCTGGAACCGACAGCTGCCCCCCGCTGCTTGGGGTGAAGCGTGCCGACACAACGAAATGCGAAGCCTTCAACGATGCCGTGGCGAAAATCGCCACCAGCCGAGCGATCCGCGAAGTCATTCTGGAAGCACGATGGGCGAAGAATGCCGAGGGCAGCTCCTTCGGGCCGGAGGCGCAACCTCGCATACGGCTCTATGACGATATCTCCGACGGCCGCACCGAAAAGGAAACACGA
>DASXGS010000395.1:0-3060 GCA_036488975.1 Rhizomicrobium sp.
CACGTTCGGTGGCGTCGCGGGTTCGGGGGACACGGGCATGAAATCCGCAAATTCTCGCAATCAAAGCAATTGCATTCGGGTATTGCTGCTGGGACTAGCGGCAGTGCTGGCTGGTGCAATCTCGATCGTTACAGCGCCGCCGGCCAATGCGGCCTGGGAATACAATGGCGATCTCGATTCCAGCGGCACCTTTGCGCTGCACGGGCCTTACGGTGTCGCCGTCGATCAGACAGGCGAGGTCTTTGTCAGTGATACCGGCGCGCACCGCGTCGTCAAATTCGCGCATGGCAAAAGGAAGGCGTTCGGCAGCTACGGGTCCGGGCGCGGGCAGCTCGCCTATCCCAACGGCGTTGCCGTACAGGACATAGAGCCCGGAAAAACCTGGGTCTATGTCGCAGACCAGGGCAATCACCGCATCGAAGTGTTCAACGACGACGGCCATTTCGTCAAAACATTCGGCGAGGGCGAACTGAACAACCCGGTCGGCATTGCGGTCGTGCCGCAATCGGACGGCAGCGCCGGCCAGGTGTTTGTCACCGAAGATCCGGAGCATGAAATTTCCGTGTTTACCGCTAGCGGTAAATTCCTGCGCTCCTTCAGCTGCACCTCTTGTCCAGAAGGTCAAATTCACCGGCTCGGCGGCGGTATCGCGATCCGCCGAACTGGCGATCAGGCCGGTGCATACGACGTCTATGCCAGCGACTCTTATTACGACGGCTATCACGGTCGGGTTCTGGTGATGGACCCGAACGGACAATGGCAGGTCACATTCGGCAGCGATGGCGGCGCCAATCAGCTGGACTTTCCCGATGGCGTGGCGGTCGATCCGCTCGACAATTCCACATGGGTGGCGGATTCCGGCGCCTACAAGCTGCTGCGCCTTGGGCCTTCAGGGGAAGTTTTGACTTCCTACACCGGCGTACCCGGCCAGGACGATATCAATGACCCCCACGGCATCGCACTTTACACCGTGCCACGAACCTACGATCAACCGGCCCTCATGTATGTAGTAAATACCGAATCGGCGCGGGTCCACATTTACAAAGAGGCGCCGGGCAGACTTGGCGCGCTGTCCGCGCGAACCCACAGCGACTGGATTCAGAACCACGTCGCCTATTTCACGGTCTTTTACAACGGCATCGAGCAAACCTGCACCGGTTCGGGCGCGACAGCGCACGTTGTGGTCGATCCCACCGATCCCAATCCCGCCAAGTTCACGCTTGATCTGAGTTCCTACGCAGGGCCGATTACGACTGCCGGCACCCAATTGCAGATGGACCTAACGGACCGGCAAACGAAGCTGATCCAAAAGGCCTGGGCTGCCGGAAAGCAGATCAGGGTCGCCTTGGACCTTTCTGGCAAGTGCCAGGATGAGTCGGTGCTGGAAAGTTCGCCGAAAGTAATTTTTTGACGCCTGGGGTCGCCCGGCCGATCAGCGCGTCCGCTCACGGCAAGTCGGCCGCAGCGGCGTCTTCGCATAGGCTCGGCGCACGATCGCAAGCGGCGGTGACCGGATACTGTTCGGCACCTCTTCAACCAGTTCACGGGCGCGTAAGACTTTCTGGCCTTTGAGCCGCAGGAACTATGGGATAATCAGGCACGTTCCCTGTCTTGCGAGGGCGGTTCCGCGCGCGTTTCCGGCCGCCCACCTGTCGAAGGACAAACCGCCCCGATGAACCACATCGACAAGCTCGCCATCGACACCATCCGCACGCTCTCGATGGATGCGGTGGAGAAGGCGAATTCCGGCCATCCCGGCACGCCGATGGCGCTCGCGCCCGTCATCTACACACTGTTCATGCAGCACATGCGCTACGATCCGGCGGACGCCCGCTGGCAGAACCGGGATCGGTTCATCCTTTCGGCCGGCCACGCCTCAATGCTGCTTTATTCGATGCTGTTTCTTGCCGATGTGCGCGAGCCTGACGGCGAGGGACTGACGCTCGACGACATCAAGAATTTCCGTCAGGTGGGCAGCAAGACGCCGGGTCACCCGGAATACTGGCACACCCCCGGCGTGGAGGTGACCACCGGTCCGCTCGGTCAGGGCTGCGGCATGAGTGTCGGCATGGCCGTGGCCGCGCGCTGGAAAGCGCACCACTTCAATCGCGACGAGCTAGAGCCGTTCAACTATCGCGTGTTCGTCATCTGCAGCGATGGCGATCTGATGGAAGGCGTTTCCAGCGAAGCGGCATCACTCGCCGGGCACTGGAAGCTTTCCAACCTCTGCTGGATCTACGATCAGAACCACATCTCTATCGAGGGCGACACCAACCTCGCCTTCACCGAAAATGTCGCCGAGCGTTTCTCCGCCTATGGCTGGAACGTGCTCCACGTCGCCGACGCGAACGACGCTGAGGCGATCAGTCGTGCGCTGTCGGTGTTCGAGGCGACGAAGGAAGGGCCGACGCTCATCATCGTGCGCAGCCATATCGGCTACGGCGCGCCGACCAAGCAGGACACGGCCGCGGCGCACGGCGAAGCGCTGGGCGAGAAAGATGTACGCGGCGCGAAGAAGGCTTATGACTGGCCACAGGATGCGCAGTTCCTCGTGCCGGACGGCGTCCGCGAGCATGTGGCAGGCAGCCTCGGCAAGCGCGGCGGCGAATTGCACGCGCAGTGGAACGAGCTGATGGCGCGCTACACGCGCGAGGAGCCGGAATTGTCCGAGCAGCTCGACTTCATGCGCTTCCGCGAATTGCCGCCGGGCTGGGCGAAGGACATCCCGTCCTTTCCCACGGATGAAAAGGGATCGGCCACGCGCGATTCCGGCGGCCAGGTACTGAATGCGATCGCCGCGAACGTGCCGTGGCTCGCTGGCGGCGCGGCGGACCTCGCACCGTCCACGAAAACGCTGCTCAAGAACAACGATTCGTTCGAGGCGGAGATCGTCGGCCGAAATTTCCATTTCGGCATCCGCGAACACGCGATGGGCTGCATCGTCAACGGCATGACGATGTCGGACCTGCGCGGCTATGGCGCCACCTTCCTCATCTTCAGCGACTACATGAAACCGGCGGTGCGGATTTCCGCGCTGTCGCACATCCCGAGCATCTGGGT
>DASXGS010000405.1:0-2058 GCA_036488975.1 Rhizomicrobium sp.
TCGCTGGCAATTTCCTGCCAGGTTTCGCCGAGATCGCGGCTCGCGTAGATCGTGCCGGCGGTGGTGCCGAAGTATATGCCGCCCTGCTGATCGCCTGCCATCGAGCCCCGCAACACGCCGGCGAAGCAGTTCGATGGAAGACCGTTGGTGAGCGGATGCCAGGTCCTGCCATCGGTCGAGCGGTAGACGGCCAGCTGGCCCCCACGGGGAAAGCGGAAATTGTCGCCATCCAGCGGCACCACGAAACTCGTGCCCGATTTGCGGTCATAAATCATCGGAAAACCAAACGAGCAGCGATGGCCGTCGCTCATTTCCGTGACCGGCAATCCCTCTTCCATCACTTGCCAGGTGTCGCCGCCATCTCCGCTGCGATAGACGCCGAAATGCTCCTGTCGGTACAGCACAGAGGCGTTCTCTGGATCGTGCGCGACATGGTGCACGCAATTGCCGCCGAAGCTGTGAACGTTGTCGTCTTTGCGCGTCCAGGTTTTGCCACCGTCGTCGGTGCGGAAGAAACCGGCTGCCGAGATGCCGACCCACATGCGATCGTGGTTTGTGGCATCGGTGAGAATGGTGTGCAGCCCCAGACCGCCGAAGCCGGGTGCCCAGTTTTCGCGGCCGGGCTGCTCGTTGAAGCCGTCGATGGGCTGCCAGGATTCGCCGCGATCTCCTGAGAAGAACAGGCCCGCTTCGGAAACGCCGGCGTAAAGGCCGCCGTGGGCTGGGTGCAACGTCCAGATCTGATCGACGAAGCGGCCGCCCCCTTTGAGCTTGCCCTCGAAATCCATCTTGGCGACGAGGCGGTGATGCTCGTGATTGCCGCGATCCTCCGGGCGATAGCGCGGCGCTGCTTCGAGCTGCTTCCAATTGGAAAGATCGTCGCTTGCGAACAGTGCGACGCCGAAATTGGGACTGTTCACGGCGATGTAGGTGCGCCCGCTATCGTCGCGTGCCGAAGCCGTTACCGGCCAGCCGCGCAGATCGAACCGCATCTGCCAATTCTCGCGATTCCCGGTCTCCAGAATGGCGGCGCCCTTCGCCGTTCCCACGATCACCGCCACGCCCATGCAGACCTCCGTTCCCCTTCGAGGGAAGTTACCACAGTGTTTGCTCCTTCGCCTCCGTCAAGCCTTGCCGCCGGGCTCGAACCATTCGGCCCAGTGATCGGCCCAGGCGGGCAAGAAGCTTTCGATGTCCGCGATGCCAAAGGCTGCATCGCCCCGGTCCTGCGCCTGGATGTGGATCAATATCGGACCGAAAATCATCAGTCCAAGCTGCTCCGGTTTCGCTTTCCTTTCAGATCGCCGCAGCGCGTGTTTCAACCAGGGGATGACGTCGAAGGCAGCGAGCTTCTTGTTGGCGTGCTTGGCCATTCTTCTCAAGGCGGGAAGACTGTGCGCCTCGCGCTGGAACACGAGTCGCAAAGGCCGGTACAGGGTAGCATGCGCGATCAGGGCGCGCGCGATCAGGATTAGCTCGGCCCGGATTGCCTTCAGGCTCACCACCTGGTCCAGGCTGATTTCCCCGATGATTTCGGCCACGGCCCCTTCAAGCGCGCGGACAAGCAAATCCTCCTTCGAGGCGAAATGCCGATAGAAACCGCCGGCCCGGCGGGTGAGACCGGCGGCGGCCTCGATGTCTCCGACCGTTGTTTCCCGAAAGCCCCGCTCCGACATCAGGCGAATGCCTTCGCGGAGCAGTCTTTCCCTGCTAGGCACAGGCGTCATAGCTGCTCCCGTATAATCGTAGGGTGACCTTTTGTAATCTGCTGATTACTTCTGTCGCGGGCAGTTGCGGAGCGGGCGATGCGCATCATTGTCAAAATCCTGAAATGGCTGGGCATTGGGCTCGGCGCGCTACTGCTGCTCGGGCTCCTGTACCAGACCGCCGGCAGTGCTCTCGATGCCCACTTTGCACCGCCCGCGACGGATGTTGTCAACGTGGACGGCCGCGCCGTTCACCTGGCCTGTAGAGGCAGCGGACCGAGAACTATCTTGCTCGACGCGGGTGCGGGGGCAGGCGTGTTCGAGTGGTATCGCGTGCAGCCGGTGCTGGCGA
>DASXGS010000407.1:0-1523 GCA_036488975.1 Rhizomicrobium sp.
GTCGCTGCGGCGATAAAGGACCATCTCAAGCTGGACTGGAATGAGACGAGTGCCGACGGCACATGGACCCTTGAGCCGGTGTTCTGCCTCGGGCTCTGCGCCTCCGGACCGTCGGCGATGATCGACGGCGAACCGGCCGCGCGCCTCGATGCCGAGAAGCTCACCGCCATTCTCGATGAGGTGGCGCGGTGACGCGTGTGCGCGTTTCGCATGATGCCGCGTCAATCGCCGTAGGCGGACTCGCGGTCGCGCGGGCGCTGCGCGAGACCGCTGCGCAGGTGCTGCACGTAGGCTCGCGCGGATTATTCTGGCTGGAGCCGCTGATCGAGATCGAAACGGCGAGCGGGTGGCAAGCGTTCGGGCCGGTCACCGCGGCGGATGTTCCATCGATTCTGGAATCCGTGCGCACTGGCGCACCGCATGCGCTGGCGCTCGGCAACATCGAAGTACATCCGTTTCTGAAGCGGCAGACGCGCCTTACCTTTGCACGGTGCGGCACCGTCGATCCGGCATCGCTCGACGAATACGCCAACACGGGCGGCCTCGAAGCGCTGAAGCGCGCCATCGAAATCGGCCCGGAGAAAATTCGTGAAGAGATCGCCGCTTCCGGCTTGCGCGGCCGCGGCGGTGCGGGCTTTCCAGCCGGCATCAAGTGGAACAGCGCCGCGCTGGCGAGCGGCACGCAGAAATACGTCGTCTGCAATGCGGACGAAGGCGATTCCGGGACTTACGCCGACCGCATGCTGATGGAAGGCGATCCGTTCCTGCTGATCGAGGGCATGATCATCGCCGGCATCGCGATCGGCGCCACCAAGGGTTATGTCTACATCCGCTCGGAATATCCACACGCGATTGTCGCGATGCGCCGCGCCGTGGAGGTTGGCCGCGAGCACGGGCTGCTGGGGCCAGCCGTGCTCGGCTCGCGCTCCGCGTTCGATCTCGAAATCCGCGTGGGCGCCGGTGCGTATGTGTGCGGCGAGGAAACGGCGCTGCTCGACTCCCTCGAAGGCAAGCGCGGGCAGGTGCGCGCGAAACCGCCGCTGCCGGTGCATGTCGGCCTCTTCGGCAAGCCCACCATCATCAACAACGTGCTGACGTTTGCGGCAGCCGCCACCATTCTCGCGAAAGGTGGCGCCTTTTATCAGAGCTTCGGCATGGGGCGCTCGCGCGGCACCATGCCCATCCAGCTTGCCGGCGATCTCAAATATGGCGGTCTGTTCGAGACCGCGTTCGGCCCCACCTTGGGCGAACTGGTGAATGAAATCGGCGGTGGGACGCGCTCCGGCCGCCCGATCCGCGCGGTGCAGGTGGGCGGGCCGCTGGGCGCCTATTTCCCGCCGGCCCTGTTCGACACGCCGTTCGATTACGAGGCGTTCGCGGCTAAAGACGGCCTGATCGGCCATGGCGGCATCGTGGTGTTTAATGATACGGTGGACATGGCGCATCAGGCGCGTTTCGCCATGGAGTTTTGCGCGTTAGAATCCTGTGGCAAATGCACGCCGTGCCGGATTGGGTCGGTCCGC
>DASXGS010000411.1:0-9067 GCA_036488975.1 Rhizomicrobium sp.
GTGACCGTCATGGCGTAGTCGGTCTCGATGCGTGCAAGCTCCCGGCGTTTCTGATTCAGGGTGTATAGAGCGACATCGTCCGCCACATGCACGACAACGGCCTGCGCGCGGTTCTTCTGGCCTTCTTCATCCAGCGCGCGCAGCAGGCGAAGTGCCGTAGACTCCACCGAGCGCACGATGCCCTGACCGCCGCAATGCGGACAGGGAACTGTGGAACCGGCGACCACGCCGGCACGCAGCCGCTGGCGCGACATCTCCAGTAGTCCGAATTGGCTGATCTTACCAATCTGTACGCGCGCGCGATCGTGCTTCACGGCATCGCGTAGGCGTTTCTCGACGTCGCGGTCGTTGCGTGAATCCTCCATGTCGATGAAGTCGATCACGATAAGGCCGGCAAGATCGCGCAGCCGCAACTGGCGGCCGACTTCATCAGCGGCTTCGAGATTGGTTTTGTGAGCGGTTTCTTCGATGGAGTGTTCACGGGTTGCCTTGCCCGAGTTCACGTCGATGGAAACAAGCGCTTCGGTCTGATTGATGACGATGTAGCCGCCCGATTTCAGCGTCACAGTCGGCTGGAACATCGCATCCAGCTGCGCTTCTATATGATGCTTGTGAAAGAGGGGAATCGGGTCGCGGTATTGCTTAACGTTCTTCGCATGGCTGGGCATCAGCATGCGCATGAACTCTTTCGCGTTCTTGTAGCCGTCGTCACCTTCGACGTCTATTTCCGAGACATCCTTGTTGTAGAGGTCGCGGATCGCCCGCTTGATAATGTCACCTTCCTCGTAGACGCAGGCTGGGGCATTGGATTGCAGGGTCAGCTCGCGAATCTGATCCCACAACCGCAGCAGGTATTCGTAGTCGCGCTTGATCTCGAGCTTCGTACGGTTTGCGCCTGCAGTGCGGATGATAAGCCCCATGCCCTCCGGCAGTTCAAGCGTCGCCGCGGCCGACTTCAGTCGATTGCGGTCGGCGATATTGGTGATCTTTCGTGAAATACCACCGCCGCGCGGCGTGTTCGGCATCAGCACGCAATAGCGTCCGGCGAGCGAGAGATAAGTGGTGAGCGCCGCGCCCTTGGTGCCGCGCTCTTCCTTCACCACCTGCACCAGCATGATCTGCTTGCGTTTGATAACTTCCTGGATCTTGTAGTGGCGCCGGCGCACCCAGCGCTGCGGCGGACGCGTGCTGCGCAAGGGTTGTGCGGGACGATCCTCCAGCTCATGCGCTTCGGCTGCCGGCGCAACATCGGTTGCCGCACTCTGCTGATCGACGATTGCGTCGTCATTGTCGGCATGCTCCGCGACGACTTCGGATTCGTAGTGCTCCGCGTGTTCAGCTTCATCCACGGCGGCGTCTGCGGCCGCCTGCTGATCGACAATGCCTTCTTCAGCTTCTTCTTCAGCGAGGACTTCTATGGATGGGTCAGGTGGCAAGTCTTCGGTTTCACCCGAATTGCTCTGATCGCCTTGTTCCGTGTGCCGATCAGCGAAACCGATCTGTTCGGTATCGAAGCCGGATTCGACCTCGGTTTCGGTAGAATGCTCTTCCGTCAAGAATTCTTCGGTCGCCGCGGCGCCCCCGTGCTCCTCTTCGCCGGATGGCGAAGCCTGCGCGTATTCGTCCTCCGCCTCCAGCTCCTCATCGCTCTTGACGGCGGTGCCGGTCGCAACGGATTCGAACTCGTCATCGGCCCGACGGCGAGCCTCTTCCTGTTGCTCGGCAATCAGGGCCTGCCGGTCGGCAACCGGGATTTGATAGTAGTCGGGGTGGATTTCCGAGAAGGCGAGGAAGCCTTGCCTATTGCCGCCGTATTCGACAAAGGCCGCCTGTAGCGACGGCTCAACTCGAGTAACCTTGGCAAGATAGATATTGCCTTTCAGGGGCCGTTTGCTGGCCGATTCGAAATCAAATTCTTCGACGCGCTGCCCGTCGAGAACGACAACCCGTGTCTCCTCCGGGTGACTGGCATCGATAAGCATACGTTTGGGCATGGTGTTCTCCGGGCGATCGCCGGCCGCTCAGGCCCTCGGCCCGCGCAAGAGCGCGGGGACGGCGGCGGACGGTTCGCGAGTTGGTGTGGGGAAGCCCGGGCCTTGCCCGATGCGGCCAAACCGCAGAGGAGGAGCAAATGGCGTGGGCAGTAACTGTCATCGTCAAATTCTAAGACCGGAGAGACCTCGAAGGGCGCTACCGGGTCGGTGAGAGAGGGGCATGTGACCCTCAGCGGTCATATACCTCCGGTTCCGGCACCCGACTCAGGATCGGGCACGCAGACATGACCTTCTAGGGTGTGGCTCGCAGAACCGCAAGCCTCTGTGCCTTCGCGGCAACAGACCCGGATTTGATCGGTTGGCTCACGAAATTCTTGATGGACAAACCCTGCCGGTCACGGAGAGCCTTGCCTGTCGGGCAGCGGTTGGCGGGCGAGGCACCAGATGACGACGCGCATTTTCCGGGTTTTGCTGGCCGGTTCGGCCCTGGCAGTCATATTTGGCGCGCAAGCGCTCGCTCAGGTTACGGCTGGCGTGGAGACGGTGGTGGTGACGGGCACCCGAATCCCGCGGCCCGAGACGGATCTGCCGAACCCGGTGGCTACCATCGGCTCGGAGCAGATCGAGAACAGCGGCATGACCAATCTGACGGACGTGCTTCAGCGTATCCCGGCGCTGACTGGCTCGCTCGGCGATTACCAGACAAGCGGCTACAACACGCCAGCCGCAGCAGATGGTTCCTCGCTCGGGGGACTCAACCTGCTGGACCTGCGCAACCTGGGTTACGTGCGCACGCTGGTGCTGGTCGACGGCCATCGGATGGTGAGCGAGTCCACAGGCAGCAGCGCCGTCGACGTCGATTCAATCCCTATTTCGCTGATCAACCGTGTCGAGGTCGTGACAGGCGGCTCCTCCGCGGTTTACGGCGCGGACGGCGTCTCCGGCGTGGTCAACTTTGTCATGAAGCATGACCTCGACGGCGTGTACGCGCGCGCGCAGTACGGAACATCCCAGGACGGTGGCGGCGAAAAGTACCTCGGTGCGCTCGCAGTAGGCCACAACTTCGATAACGACAAAGGCAATGTGACCCTGGCCGTGGAAGACAGCCGGCAGACACATCTGTTTTTCACTGAACGCGATTTCACCAGCCTCGGGGGACGCTTCTTCTTCGTGCCCAATCCGGACAATCCGGACGGCTCGATTCGCAATCTACCGGCCAACATCCCCAGCAATGACGTGCAGTTCATCTATTCCGCTCCGACCGGTGCGATCGATATCGCAATGCCGCGCCGGACCGGCCGTTTCCAGTTCGACGGGTTCCCGGACCATGTCGGCAACGGCGCCGATTTCATCCCCGGCATCGATCTGGGCAACGGGTCCGCCATCGGCTCCTCAGGCATGCCCTACGTGAACGATCTCGAGGCGGACTACCAGCCGACCGAGAACCGCCGCATCGTGCAGTTGATGAGCACTTACGAGTTTTCACCCTCGCTGAAGTTGTACGGAGAATTCAAATACTCCCATGTCGACACGCAGTCGCTGAATATCGCGCCGTTTGACGACGACATCATGATCACTGCGCAAAATCCTTTTCTGCCGCCGGAGCTTGCGGCACTGATCGCCGCAAGTCCGTTGGGCGAAGCCGCCCTCAGCGAAGACTATCTGGCGATGCGCGAGGCCGAGCGCGTCGAGCGGAATACTTATCGGGGTGTCCTTGACGCGACCGGCGAGCTTCCATCACCCAGCTTCCTGCAAAATTTCCGCTATGACGCAAGCTTCGTGTACGGACGAACGAGCATCGACGACTTCAACCTCAGGAACCGAAACATCGATCGCTTCGCCGCGGCCCTCGATTCGGTGATCGACCCGGCCACGGGAAAGCCCACTTGCCGATCGAATCTCAACCCCGGCGCAACGCCGCCGACGCTAAACGACTACGCGAACTTCTATGGCAAGGATGCGAACTACTTCTCCGATACGTCGAATCTGTTCAGCGCCGACGATTTCGGGCTGACGTTCACACCGGGCCCGAACTCAGGTTGCGTGCCGTTCAATCCTTTCGATCCGCATTTCAACAATGCCGCCTCGATTGCGTGGACGACTCAGAACACGGTCACAACGGGCAGCGTGTCGGAAGAGGTGCTGAACGGATATGTGAGCGCCGACGTGCAGCAGTTCCAGGACTGGGGTTTTGCGAAACCGTTGAGCATCGTTGCAGGTGCCGAATACCGTCGGGAATCGAGCCGCTCTACTCCGGATCCGCTCACGGAAGTCCCTGGACTGTATTGGTACGGTGGCACGTTGCCCGTTTCCGGGAGCTTCCATGTGTACGAAGCATTCGGTGAAATGTCGCTGCCGATTTTGATGGATCGTCCGTTCGCCAAGGAATTGACATTCGACGCGGCCGGACGTGTGTCGAAATATTCTACGGCCGGCAGTAATCAGAGCTGGAAACTGGGTCTGGTTTACTCGCCGATCGAGGGCCTGAAACTCCGCGGAACCGACGCTGTAGCAGTGCGCGCTCCCAATATCGGCGAATTGTTCGCGCCAAAGCAGAACCTGTTCTCGTTCATCAATGACCCATGCGACTTCCACTACATCGGCCAGGGAACGCCATTCCGCGCAGCGAACTGCCAGGCCATCGAGGACGCGGTGCTCGGCCCCGGGAAATACGTGGCAGGCGAAAGCTCGACGCAAACCGATCAGACGACCCCCACGAGCGTCAGCGGCAATCCATTGCTGTCGCCGGAAACTGCGCGCACCCTGACGTTCGGTATTGTGCTCCAGCCTGATTTCCTGCCGGGCTTTGTGGGCACCGTGGACTGGTACCGCGTAAAAATCGTGGACGCGATTCAGGCGCCCAGCGGCCAGGATGTATCCAACGAGTGTGTGGATCTGTCGACTATCGACAACCCTTTCTGCGCCAACGTCATGCGAACGCCATCCGGCCGGTTCCCCGGATCGATCAGCCTGGTCAACACCGGTCAGATCAACGTTGCAGTGTACTCCACGCAAGGCATCGACTTCACGGCCGATTACCAAGTCGATCTGAAGGACTGGTTCGAGGCCAACTATGGCTCCCTGGACTTCCACCTGATCGGGAATCATCTCGATACAATCAAGACAACGCCGCTTCCGGGTGAGCAGCCCATCAAGTCGGAAAACCTGCTCTATGGTGGCGCTGACCAACTCACGCCGACACCCTATTGGACGGCCAATATCGACATGGTCTGGCATCTCGCACCATGGACGGTCGACTATAATGTCGACTGGTACAATGGCGTTTTGATCTCTCCCGATCGGCAGACGGTAAAGTCAGAACCGAACTACGTGCTGCACAAATATCTTCATACCGATGCACGGAACTTCCACTCGATCCAGATCGCCTATGACGTGAGCGATAGCGTGAATCTGTACTTCGGCGTGCAGAACCTCTGGTATCAGAAGCCCACGCTCGGACAGGATGGATATCCGGTCAATCCGCTTGGCCGCTTCTTCTATGGGGGCGTCCGGGTAAACATGGACAGGATTCCTGGCCTGTAAGCGCTTTGAGAAACGAGCGGCTGGGAAGAAGATACACACGAGTCGTTAGAACCCGCGCACGTAAGGTTGCGGGCGTGAGTTGGTAGCTGCCTGCGATGATGCGCGTTGCTCTAATCGTTGCCCTCACCTGGTTTGCAGGTGCGCCGGTGATCGCTTCGCCGCCAACGGGTTCGGCCGCCTTTCCCATGGTGCTGAACGCGCGAATCGGGGAACACGGCGATTACACGCGCTTCGTTTTCGAGCTGTCGGATCCGGTAAAGTTCCGTGTGTTCACGCTATCGTCGCCCAACCGTGTGGTCATAGACATGCCGGAGGTCTTGTGGCGACTTCAGGCGCCGGATTTTCCGAGCGGGAAAGGCGTGGTAAAGGACTACCGGTACGGCTTGTTCCGCCCTGGCGATTCCCGCTTTATCGTCGATCTGAACGGACCGGTAACTGCACGTGCGCCAGTGATGCTGCCGCCATCAGCGGGTATGGGGTATCGTCTCGTGTTGGATCTGTATCCGGCAACGCAGGCGAAGTTCGAGGAAGCGGCAGGTTGGCCTGCCGATCTCCGGGCTAAAGAAAGTGCCGCCGAACATCTCGCTTCCAGGGCCGGAGTCCACAATTCTGCAAGGAAGATCGTAGTCCTCGATCCCGGCCATGGCGGCATCGATGCCGGAACGACCGGCGTCGATGGCACCAAAGAGAAGGACATCGTTCTCGATGAGGCAAGGCGCTTGGCGAAGGTGCTCCAGAAGCGCGGCTACATCGTGCATCTAACCCGTGACTCGGACATTTACATTCCGCTGCGTGAGCGGGTGAGCATCGCGCGAAGCTACGCCGCGGATTTGCTCGTTTCGCTGCATGCCGATTCCAACCGCGATCCGCGTGTCGCCGGCGCCTCGGTGTATACGCTGTCGGACCAGGGTTCCGACCGAGAGGCGGCCGCACTTGCGAAGAAAGAGAACCATTCCGACATCATCGCTGGCGTTGACCTGAAGGGGCAGGACGACACGGTCTCGCATATCCTCATCGATCTCGCGCAACGCGAGACCATCAATCGCTCGGGGCGCCTGGCGCAGATGCTTGTGTCCGAGCTGCCGCGAGCCACCAATGTTATTTCCGGCGCACCCCATCGATCCGCGGCCTTCGCGGTGTTGAAAGCGCCGGATGTGCCGGCCGTGCTGATCGAGTTGGGATACCTCTCCAACCCGCACGACTGTACCCAGCTCAATACGGAAACCTGGCGGAACGACGTGGCCCGCGCCATTGCCGCCGCTGTGGACCGCCACTTCCAGCCGAGCTCGCCGGGTGGCGCCGCCGCCGCCACTGCGGCCCGGTGACGCTCCGGTCTTGCTAGAGCCACAATCGGACGGCAAGAGAGGTTCAAGGAAGGCAATGTTTCGTCGATTTCTCTACTATCTTGGTCTGACCGCGGGCGGCCTCCTGGTGGTCACGCTCCTCGTGCTTGGCGGTTACGTTTGGTCCGTCAGCCGTGGGCTGCCCAACGTCGATCAACTCAAAAATTACCAGCCGCCGGTCACCACACGGGTCTACGCGAGCAACGGCGATCTGTTGGGCGAATATGCGCGCGAGCGTCGCTTTTTCGTGCCCGTCGCGTTTGTGCCAAAGCTGGTGATCGACGCGTTCACCTCCGCTGAAGACAAGAACTTCTTTCACCATCCCGGTGTCGACCCGTCCGGTATAATCCGGGCGGCTGTCAAGGATGTGTTCAACGTGCTTCAGCACAAGCGGCTGGAGGGCGCGTCCACGATCACGCAGCAGGTCGCCAAGAATCTGCTGCTTAACAACCAGATTAAGTTTTCGCGCAAGGTGCGCGAGGCGATTCTTGCGGTCCAGCTCGATGCGGCTTTTTCGAAGCAGAAAATTCTCGAGTTGTATCTGAACGAGATTTTTCTCGGGGAGAACTCTTACGGTGTAGCGGCCGCAGCGCTGAATTATTTCAATAAGTCGCTAGACCAGCTTGATGTGGCGGAAGCGGCATTCCTGGCGGCCCTGCCCAAAGCTCCGGCAAATTACGATCCCCGTTACAATCGGCAAGCAGCCATCCAGCGACGCAACTGGGTCATCTCGCAGATGCGCGAGAATGGTTACATCACGCGCGAGCAGGAAGGAGCGGCGTTGGCCGAGCCGCTAGTCACGCAGATGCGCCCGATGGGGATCCAGGCCGAGGACGCCGATTATTTCGTGGAAGAAGTCCGGCGCATTCTCTACGGGAAATATGGTGCCAAGGCCCTCTACGACGCTGGCCTGCAGGTGCGCTCTACATTGGATTCGCGGCTGCAGAATTTCGCGGTAAACGGCCTGCGCGCAGGGCTTGTGCGCTATGACCGCCGCCATGGCTGGCGCGGGGCGACCCGCAACATCAGCATCGATGGCGACTGGAAGAGCGCGCTGCAGACCGCCGGCAACCATTCCGGTATCCCCACTTGGCGCTTGGCTGTGGTGCTGGCTTATGGGCCGGACAAATCGGTGCGCATCGGCCTGGATGATGGGACTCAGGCAACGGTTCCGTTCGAACAGCTCACCTGGGCACGGCCAGAGCACAAAGCGAGCGCCACCGTTGGCCCCGCGCCGACCGCGCCGCAGGACGTGGTGAAGGCCGGGGACGTGATTTACGTCGAGCCAGTGGACAGTGCCGGCCACTATGGGCTGCGTCAGGTGCCGGAAATAAACGGCGCAGTCGTAGCCATGGATCCACACACAGGCCGCGTGTTCGCGCTCTCCGGCGGATTCAGCTTTGCCTCAAGCCAGTTCGACCGCGCAATGCAGGCGCTCAGGCAACCAGGCTCGGCGTTCAAACCGTTCGTGTACGCCGCCGCCTTGGATAACGGCTACACACCCGTCAGCAAGGTGCTCGATGCGCCGGTCGCGTTTCCGCAAGGCCCGGGTCTGCCGATGTGGACGCCGAAGAATTTCGAGAAGCACTTCCTTGGGCTCGCCACATTGCGCCGGGGCATCACGCTTTCCCGCAACCTGATGACGATCCGCCTCGCGCACGACGTCGGTATGGACAAGGTGGTGCAATATCCCATCCGCATGGGTGTTTACGACAAGCTTCCGGCATACCTGTCGAACTCCATCGGAGCCTACGAAACCACGCTGATTCGCCTGGTCGCCGGCTATGCGCAATTCGTGAACGGCGGGAAGAAGGTCACACCGAAGCTCATCGACCGCATTCAGGACCGCAACGGCAAGACGATCTATCGCGAAGATGCGCGTGCCTGTGACGGCTGCAACACGTGGGATTGGCACAATCAGGCGGAGCCACTGTTGCCCGACACTCGCCCGCAAACACTCGACCCGCGTACGGCGTATCAAATCGTTTCGCTTCTGCAGGGTGTCGTGCAATACGGCACTGGCAAAATTGTCAGCGAAGTTGGAAAACCACTGGCGGGAAAAACCGGCACATCGAACGATTCCAAGGATGTGTGGTTCATCGGCTTCTCGCCCGATCTTGTCTGCGGCGTGTTCGTTGGGTACGACGATCCGCGTACGCTCGGCCGGCGAGAACAGGGTGCAACAGT
>DASXGS010000072.1:0-2615 GCA_036488975.1 Rhizomicrobium sp.
CGGCGGCATCGAGAATGCGCGCCTGCTGCTGGCCTCCAACGATGTGGCGCCGGCAGGCGTGGGCAACGACAGCGATCTAGTCGGGCGCTTCTTCGCCGATCATGCGATTCCCCGCGACACGGCCACGATGGTGCTGTTCGGCGGTGAGATCGCGCCGTTTTACAAAACGAATATGGATACACGCGGCGCGCATTTCCGCGCCACGCTCTCTCCCACCGAAGCGTTTCGCCGCGCGCGGCAGCTAACCGGCGCACTGATCACCGTCGAGCAGCATGTGGAACTGGACGAACTGGGAAAGGCCGCGGTCACCACCACATCCGCGGCGCTGGGCGTGGATGGCAGCGAGGCGCATGCCTACTCGCTGGGTGTGGGTCTGGAGCTGGCGCCCGACCCCGAACGGCGGCTTACGCTAACGGGTGAACGCGATGCGCTCGACATGCCTCGCCTCAAGCTGAACATGACGATCTCGGATGATGATTTCGCGCGCTACCGCGTCACGCTGATCGAGCTCGCGCGCCAGCTGCTGGCATCGAAAACCGGCATGTTGCGGCTGGACCGGCAAACGCGCGCCGAATGGCTTTCCGTGCTGGACTGGGGCAACCATCATCTCGGCACGACGCGCATGCATGACAATCCCAAGCAGGGTGTTGTGGATGCAAATTCACAAGTGCATGGGCTGGCGAACGTGTTCATCGCCGGAAGTTCCATCTTCCCGACTTACAGCGCGTCCAATCCCACGCTCAATCTGGTGGCGCTGACCTTGCGGCTTGCCGATCATCTGAAAGGCGTGTTCCGATGAAACCAAGCCGGCGATGGGTTGTGGGCGGCGGCGCGGGCCTTGTGGCTGCCATTATCGGCGGCGTGTTCGTGCCGCGCTGGTTCGGCAAACATTATCCGCCTACGCCCTACGACGATCTCCTGGCCCTTTTGGATGACCGCGAGGTGGCCAAAGAAGTCGGCCGCGCTTTCCTGAACGTGCATCCGAACTTCACGGCAGCGAAAGCTGCCGGCGCGCTGCGCCAGTATATTGGCAAGCGCCCGCTCGCGGCCGTTCTCGCAAACGAAGTCGCCCAAGGCCAGCTCACCGAAGCCGGCCACTGGGTGCTGCCGCAAACGCTCTCGGGTCTCTGCGCCCTCGCAGCGAGGAGCTGATCGCCTTACTGGTCGGAAGGCGGCGGCGGCGGCGGTACATTCGCCGAATCCACACACTGGCCGTGGGCGGTCGCTGCAGTCACCGCGGGATCCTCATGCACCGCGCCGCTGGTCTGCACCCACGTCTGGCCCGGCGCGCACTGTGAGGCGGCGGCAACCTGCGCGTGCTCCTCGGCCTCCTGGCCGCTGACGCATCCCGCCAGGCCAAGCACAGAAGCAACCGCCAAAGCTGAAAGAATCTTCATCGAGGCATACTCCAAATCGCACCCCTCGCGCACGGAAACGCGCGAATGAGCGCGGACGTTGCCTCACCTGTCGAAGGCCTATGGAACGGCGGGAATGAGACCGCGGAGGGAATTTCCGAGAAGCACGGCTTGGGCGCGCGCCAGATCGTCCGGAAACAGGACAGCTTCGCGGCATTGCCCGGCCTCGATCAGCTCCTGACGCAAACAGCCATTGAGCAGACCGCAACCGAGCGATGGCGTAAGGAGGCCTCCATCCAAGCGCACGAATACGTTCGTGCGGCTGCCTTCGGTGATCTCGCCGCGTTCGTTGAGGTAGACCACTTCATCGAATCCCTCTGATGCAGCGCGCGCATGCGCTTTCTCAAATAGTTCGCGGCGGTTCGTCTTGTGACGCAGCAGCAGATCGCGGCTCGCGACAGGCTGCGGCGAGAACGTGTAGCGCCACGGCTTTTCGCTCTCGGATAGCGGCGCGGTTTTGCAGGTAAATGTACCGTCCTCGGCAAGCGTCAACCGTACGCGCAATGGCGTGCCTGCCGCTGAAACGACTGGTCCCAGCGTGTTAAGCGCTACAGTGCGATCGAACGGAATTCCAAATGCCACCGCCGATGCTTCCATGCGTGCGAGGTGCCGCTGCAGGCGGGCAAAACCTTCGGACGGCGACCAGCGCAGCGTTTCGATCAGTTCGAGCGGATGGCGCGCGGCCTCAAAGTAGCGGGCCTTGAGCAGGCATTCCGCGTACTCGGCTTCCGCACGGGAATCGTGCACAACGGCGCCGCCGATACCGAGTTCGCCGTGCGCGCCGCAAATCGTCAGCGTGCGGATGGCAACGTTGAACGAGGCCGATCCATCCGGCGCGAAGGCCCCGACGGCACCGCAATAGATGCCGCGCGGTGACGACTCCAGTTCGGCAATAATCTCCATGGCACGGATTTTCGGCGCGCCGGTCACCGAGCCGCAGGGAAATAGCGCATGCACCACATCGGCCGCGCTATGCTTCGGCTTTAGCTTCGCGCTGATCGTGGAAACCATTTGGTGGACGGTCGGATAGGTTTCGATCGCAAACAGTTCCTCCACCGCCACGCTGCCGATTTCGGCGATGCGGCCAACATCGTTGCGCAGCAAATCTACGATCATCAGGTTTTCAGCGCGCTCCTTGTCGCTCGCGCGCAAATGGGCCCGCGCCGCGGCATCGGCGGCCGGCGTTGCGCCACGCGGTGC
>DASXGS010000428.1:0-8426 GCA_036488975.1 Rhizomicrobium sp.
GCGCAGTATTTCTGCCCGCGGCCGGTCGAGCCGCGCGGATTGGCGGCCACCACCGCATAGCCATGGGCGGCCAACAGCTGCCATTCGAAACTGAATGCATCGGCGAATTGCGATTGCGGGCCCCCATGGATGCGCAAAACCATGGGCAGGTGCCCGCCGGCGCCATTCGGAGGCTTCAGCAGAAATCCGTGCACATCCGTGCCGTCCTTGCTCTTAAAGGCGATTTCCTGAACGGGGGCAAGCTTCACCTCTTTCAGCCAATCGTTCTGGTGGCTGATTTGGCGCGGCGCCGATTTACCGTCCCATGCAAAAACTTCTTCCGGCTGCGTGGAAGTCGAGATCAGTAGCGCGAAGCGGCCGCGCTTCTGCGCGTACGCGGAGATCACATTGCGGCCTCCGGCGATATGCTCGACCTTTCCGCCGCCCGCAGGCACGCGCGCAAGATATTCGGTGCGATCGTCCTCCACGGAAAACAGCAGCGACTTGCCCTCATCCGACCACGACACATTGCCGATATTGCGGTCGAGCGCCGGCGTGAGGATTTTCGGCGTGCCGCCGCTGGCCGGAATGACCGCCAGTTTATTGGTCGCGTATTCGATGAGTTTGGGGTCACCGCCCTGCCAATAGGCGATCCACTTACCGTCCGGCGACCAAGCGGGATAGGAGCCGGTGTCAAAGCGGTTGGGCGCGTTGTCCTCACCGGTGAAGGTGGTGAGCTGACGTGGATTGGCAGCCTTCTGCGCCGCCACCACGAACAGGTTCCAGTCAGGGCTGCGGTCGGCGTCCTTGACCCGCTTGCTCGCGAACACGAGCGATCTGCTGTCGGGCGACCAGGCGGGCAGGGCATCGTTGAAATCGCCGGATGTGATCTGGTCCACCTTCCGGCTTGCCACATCCATCACATAAAGATGATCGCGGAAATGCCGCAGGTAACCGGTCACGTCCTCCATAAAATAGAAGCGGTCGACGACGATGGGCTTCGGCGACTTCTCCTTCTTGGTTTCGGCGTCCTCGGGATTCGGATCGGAGGCGATCAAAGCGATACGCTTGCCGTCCGGCGACCATACGTAGTCCGTGATGCCGCCCTTGAAGTCGCTCACCTTCTGCGCTTCGCCCCCAGCGCGGTTCATCAGCCAGAGTTGGTCCTTATGTTTGTCGTCAGTGCGCTCCGAGAGGAAAGAGAGAAAGCGGCCGTCGGGGCTGAAGCGCGGCTTGGATTCGCTTTCCTTGGGCCGATTGGTGAGCTGCACGGTTTGGGCGCCGTCGAAGCGCGTCATCCAGACGTGCGTGACGTGCTTGTCCTCGCCCGCATCCACGGTCTTCACGGTGTAGGCGATCCAGTTCGCGTCCGGTGAGATCTGCGGATCGTCCACTTCCCGCAGCTTGTAGTAATCGTCGAGCGTCAGCGTGCGTTGTGCGAATGCGGGAGCCGCAGCGAATGCCACAATCCCGAGCATCAGAATCCACATTCGCATGGAAGCCCCTTCGATTTCGATCGTTCCGCCGGCCGCACCACTCTACAGCGGCGTGCCAGCATCGCCACATAATAGACGATACCGGTTGCGAGCCAGCAGCGGCCGCCGACCTTCGCGTTCACTTCCGCGTTCCACAACCCGCATTGGTGGATCAGGCAGCCTGCAGGCCGTCCGGGACGCCGAATGGCCGGCTTCGGGCGGGCGCCGTTTCATGCCGCACCAGCGCGGCGATCAACCCGAGCACCAGCGCGGCCAGCCAATACCAGGCGGGTGCCATAGGATTGTGCGTGAGCCGGATCAGACCGTTGATGGCGAACTGCGTCGTGCCGCCGAATACCGATATGGCCAGCGCGTAGATCGTTGCCACTGCCCCGGAGCGGACACGCTTCGGCAGTGCTTCTGTTAACCCGATGATGACCGGCGGGGTAGCGATGGCGAACAGCGTCGCCATCCATGCCATGCCTGCATACAGACACAATATCGAAGGAAACCGATTGATAGCCCAGAACACTGGAATGACGGAAACCAGCGTCAGCCCGTAACCCAATAACAAAATGGGCCTGCGCCCGAAGCGGTCGGACAGGGCGCCGCTGATCGGTTGAAAGAGTACGGCAAAAGCCGAGGTGATCACCGTCACGCCAAACGCCACGGCCGCCGGCATATGGAGCGTTTGCAGCGAATAGGTCGTCATGTAGGTGAGCACGTAAGAACCCACCGTGCCGCTGGCGAGCAGCGCAAGTCCGCACACGATCACTCGCACGTACGGCCGCAGCTGCCGTAGCCGGCTGAGCGAACCGGTGGTTGCATCCGGCGCCAAGGCCGCATCGTCGGCCGCGTGCAATGTCTCGGGCAGTCGGTTGCGGATATAGAGGCCGAACGGAACGATCAGCACGCCGATCAGGAAGGTTACCCGCCAACCCCACGCCTGCATCTGATCTGCGCTGAGCAAAGCGGTGAGGCCAACCGCGATCAGCGCGGCCAGAAGCGACGAAGCATCCTGCGTGGTGTATTGCATGGAGCCGTAGAGACCGCGACGGTGCGGCGGAGCAGCTTCGATCATATAAGCTGTCGTCGGCCCGACTTCGCCGCCCAGCGCAAAGCCCTGCACGAGCCGGAAGACGATCACGAGAACAGGGGCGGCGATACCGATCGCTGCATAGGTCGGCGTCAGTGCAAGGCCGAGCATTCCGGCGCCCATGAGCAGGAACGACAGGAGCATCGCGGGCTTGCGCCCGATGCGATCGCCCAAGCTCCCAAGCACGATGGCTCCGAGCGGACGGGTGACAAAGCCGATGCCAAACGTCGCAAGCGAAAGCAACGTGCTGAGGGAAAGGTCGTGCGCCGGGAAAAAGGCCTTGCCGATGTAGACCGAGAACAATGCGTAGCTGAGGAAGTTGTAGAACTCGAGCCCGTTGCCGATGAACACGGCAATGACATGGGCGAGCGGTACGGGCGTGGCTGGCGAGGAGACGGCAGACGCCGAAGGCTCATTGTCCCGCATGGCTCTGCCTCAGAGTCGCGCAGGAAGCTTACGCAGAAGCAAGTCCTGTCCGCAATCAATTCGCATCAACCGGACTATTCTGCAGCCGCTGCGAGCGTGAGCGCCGTCTTGCGGCGGCGATCGGCCAGCCAGTAAAACAGCACGCCGATGGCGAACATGGCTGCGCCCGAAACCACGATCTTCAGAAAGCCGCGCCAGGGATGCGGGTCGGCCGAACCGGGCACGAGGGTGCAGAGGATGGCGATCAGAGTCGCGACAAACGCCGTCCAGCCGAGCGCAATGCTGGTGCGCATCCCACCGGCAGGACGCCACAGTCCCGGCACGTCGGGCAGACGCGAGGCTTTCACATATGCGACGAACATGAAGACGTAGGGGATCGTCGTGCCCAGCACCGCCATCGCGACGAGGAAATCGTAGGCCCCGGCGACGCTGGCTCCCGCCTGGCTCAACACCACCATGCCCAGCATCAGCGTCGCCTGCAGCAGAATGGCCGGAATCGGCGCACCAGTTTTGGGGCTGCGTCTCGCGAACAGCGGCGGCAAGAAATGGTCGATCCCGGCAGCGAACGGCAATCGCGCGCCCACACCGAACCATGCGGTAAACCCTCCCATCATCGCGAGAGCGAAAAGGCCGATCACCGCTGGCGCGAAGCCGGCGAAGCCGACGCGCGCAAGGCCTGCGCGCAAGGCATCCGGGAATCCGGCCAGTCGTGTGAGCTCGCTTTGCGGCAGGATCACGAGGAAGGCGGCGGTGCCGGCGATGTAGATGACGAGCGAGCCCAGTCCGAGGATGACCAGCACCCACAACACCGTGCGCATGCCGCCCTCGATCTCGTTGCGCAGCATGCCCACCGCTTCCACGCCGGAATAGGCAAAGAAGATCGTGCCCCACAGAATGGCGGTGTCGAAATTGAGCGGCGCAGTCCACGAGGCATGCGCGAAGTCTGTCGCGCTTTGTCCGCGCGCACCGATCACCGCGCCTATTGCGAGGATGATCGCCACCACGATCCAGCCGCCGGTCATGCCGATGTTCGGCAGCCATTTGCCGTATTTGAGCCCGCCGAGCTGAATGCCGGTGACCAGCACCGATAACGCGACAGAAATGGAGAGATAGGCAAACATGTTTTTTGGATCGGCGCCAAGCGCGGCCAGGATGAGCCCGCTGAGAAAATAAAGGATGGTGCCGAAATAGGGCATCAGGGCGATCCAATAAAACCAGCCGCAGAGAAATCCGGCAAACGGCCCCAGAGTTTCACGCACCCAAAGATAGATGCCGCCTTCGCCGTCGTAGCGCGATGTCAGTTCGGCGGTGGCGACGGATAGCGGAATGAAGAAGATGAAGAGCGCGAGTATCCACAAGGGGAGTGACGATGGCCCTACCGCCGCTGCCACCGCGATCCAGCGAATGCCGGTGCCGACGGCAAGCGTGTAAAGCGCGGTATCGAGAAATTTGAGCTTCTGTTTTGGCGGCGGTGCCGCAAGATCGGTCATCGGGGAGCGAGTATGCGGCCAAGCGGCTTCCGAAGAACGAAGGCCAGGACGCCGCCCGTTGCCGCGATCAGTGCGTTCATGAGCCAGAACTCTGCGGGCGTCATGTGCTCGTAGAGCGCACCGATACGGCCGATGGTCATGTTGGCGGTGAACAGCGTCAGAAAGGCGGCGCCCATCAGCGTCGATTTCAGACGCTGCGGGGCCACGCGCGAGACGAGCGCGAGCAAGGTCGGCCATTGCCAGATGAATGCCACGCCCAGAACGGTTTCATACAAGAGCGGAAACAGCGGCGACACGCGGCCCGGAAGAAGTGCTACCCCCGCAAGCACGAGATTGGCAGTCGCGGCCAATGCCGCACCGATGCCGATCTTGGCGATCTCGCCGGGCTCGCCGCCATGCCGCGCCTGCCAGCGCCACAGCGCAAACAGGAAGGGCACGCAGGCAATAGAGATAAAGGAATCCGCTGCCGAGCCGAACCACGCCGTCGGCAGGAGGAAATGTCCCACCGTCCGGTCGACATGGGCATTGACCCAGACGAGACCGATGTTGGAGTTCTGGTAGAACGCGACCGAATGCGGAATCGTGATCGCCATCACGACGAGCAGCGCGGCGATCGCGCGCTTCTGCTGCGCGGTGAGCGGCGTCGCGGGTTCCGAGGTCTTCGTGCCGCGTGCAGTCTCGCTCAACAAGCGATAGCCCGCCAGATAGGTTGCGAGCGCGAAAAGCATCAGGACACCCGCCAAACCGAACCCGACGTGCCAGCCATAAAGCTGCGCCAGCATTCCGCAGGTAAGCGGTCCGCAAACGGCACCGACATTGATCGCCATGGAAAAAATGGAGAAGCCGCGGGTGCGGCCCGTCGCGTCGTTCTCATCGTAGAGCTGACCCACCTGCGTGGAGATATTCCCTTTCAGCAGTCCACAACCGGTGATCAGCAGGAACAGCGCAAGCAGGAACGATTGGTCGAATGCCATCGCCATATGGCCGCCGCTCATCAGCAGCGCTCCGGCGACCACAGCATTGCGTCGCCCGATCAAGCGGTCCGCGATCCAGCCGCCGATCAGGGGCGTGAAATAGACGAAGCCGGTGTAGAGGCCATAGGTCTGGGAGGCGAGCGCAAGCGTGCTCATCCGGCCGAAGACGCTTTCGAGCGCCCCGCGATAGGCCACAAAGCCCGCGATGTTGCCGACGTGCTCCGGCATGAACAGCGCCTGGCTCATGTACAACACGAGCAGCGACGTCATGCCGTAGTAGGAGAACCGTTCCCAGGCTTCGGTGAAGGCGAGGTAGGCAAGCGCGCGCGGCTCGCCGAAGAAGGTGCGCGCCGGGCCCAGGGCCAAGCCCTCATCCGCATCCACTGCAATCGACACTGACGCCCCTGCGCGAAAGCGTCACCATGCCCATTCGCGGTCAGTTTGCAAAGTCCCGCTACGGACCGTACTCGCGATCAGTTGGTTGGGGCGCTCCCCTGTTCGGCCGCGGCATTCTCCGTAGACAGATTGCCGAGCGCCATGGCGATCAGATCGGGCCGGAAGCGAGGCGGAATGTTCTCGAACTTGCAGGCCGACAGCACCTGATCGACTATGAATTTCGGCTGGTAACTGGCGAGTGCGGTGCCGTCGAGTTGCTGTATCGCCGCCACGACCGCGTTGACGACCTGATCCGATGTTTCGAGCCCACGCGATTTGGAGATGCCGTGGAAGATCTGCCGGAACTCGTCGCCGGAAGGCGCCGGAATCTCCAGCTTGTAGGGAATGCGGCGAAGAAACGCCGGGTCCATAAGTTTGCGCGGCGTGAGGTTGGTGGAGAAGATCACAAGCTCGTCGAACGGCAGCGAGAAGCTTTTGCCGGTGTGGAGTTTGAGGTAATCCACGCGCCGCTCCAGCGGCACGATCCAGCGGTTGAGCAGCGCCTCGGGGCTCACGATCTGGCGGCCGAAATCGTCGATCATGAAGATGCCGCCCAGCGCCTTTACGTGCAGCGGCGCCTCGTAGAATTTGGCCAGCTGGTTGAAGCTCAGATCCAGCATTTCGAGTGTGAGCTCGCCGCCGGCCACAATGAACGGCCGCTTACAGGCAACCCACCGGCGATCGAAATCCTCCCGCCGCAGCGCGAGCGTCCGGCCGCCCGCTTCCGCATTCTTGTGGATCGGTTCATGGATGCCGGGATCGAACACCTTGATGATCTGGCCCTCGACTTCGAAACAGTAGGGGACATAGACGACACTGCGGAACACGCGGCCGATGCGCTCGGCAAAGCTTGTCTTGCCGTTGCCGGACGGTCCGTACAGCAGGATGGACTGGCCGGAATTGATGGCGGGGCCAACCTGCGAAATGAAGGTGTCGGAGACGATCAGGTCCGAGAACGCGGTGACGATCGTTTCGCGGTCGACGCGCTCGTTGGTGATGCGCTGCCGCTCGATGCGCTCGGTGAATTCAGACAAAGGAACCGGCGCCGGCCCGACATACTGGTTCTGGTTCAAGGCGTCGGCCGCCCATTGTTTGCCCTTTTCGGTGAGCGCAAAGCGCAATTCTGACGAAACGCGCAAACCGGCGGCGCCCAGCACCTCGAGAAGCTTGCGGTCTTTTGCCTGCTCGAACAGCAGCTGCACGATCCGGTTTGGCAGCTTCAGGATGTCGGCGACTGCCGAGGGCGTTTCCGCATTCGCGGCATACATCGCCTTCATGGCGAGATTCATCAGGTCCGGCAGCGCAAGCCCAGTTTCCTCGATGGTGTTGGGAACAGAGGGCGCTTCGTCCATCACCGCGTCGAGCTGGGCCGCGGAGAGCTTGCCGCCCGCCACGAGGATATCGCCAAGGCGCCCGCCCTGCAGCCGTTGCTGGTCCATCGCATCCGCTACGTCCGACTGCGTGACGAGGCCGTGGGCCACCAGAATGTCGCCGAGACGCATGGGCAAAATCCCTTTCTGGAACACCGGCCGCCGATTTCGGACAGGGCGGGCCGTTTGCGGGTGAAAGGATTGCAACTCAGCCTTAATGTGAGGTTGAAGTTTTGGCCGAACCCGCCGGAATGGTGGCTGTTTCGTTATGCAATAGGACAACGGCCGGCGTTGTCGCCAATTCGCTTAGAATTGTAACCGAGCGAGCTCTGTTCTTTCCGCCTTCGACAGGTCGAGATGCGCCGCGGTGGTGAATTGCTTGTGGGCGCCTCCCTTGTCCCCGGACCAGCGCAGCGCTTCGCCCCATTTGAGATGCAGGCGGCCCCAGTTGGGCGCGTACTTCGCCGCTCCCTCGAACTTCGTCAGCGCGAGGTCGGAGCGGTTTTTGGCGATCAGCGCCTCGCCCCACATCTCCAGCGGATCGGCGAAGTGCGGCCCCTTGTCGTTCGCGAGTTTGAACTTCGCGATGGCGCCATCAAAATCGCCCTTTTGCAACAGCATGTCGCCCCAATCGGCATAGGCAAACGGCGGCGACGGCGCCTGCATCACAGCCACGCCAAACCAGTATGCGGCCGCGCCCCAGGCGTGCTCGATGGCGCGGACGCGCCCGTGCATGCGCGCGCAGCGGTAGCAGTCGGCGGGAAGGTTCCGCAGGATCGCATCCGCCTTTGCCTGATCACCGGATGCGGCATAAGCCCAGGCGAGCAGCGGATCGATCTCACGCACGACGAGCGCCTTGTCGTCCTCATGTTCCTTCGCGGCTGTCGCGCCGGCCTCCGCGATTTCGGCCGAGAGGTTCCTGATGGCCGATTTCCAGTCCTTTCTGGCGAGAGCAATCATAGCCAGGGCATGGAAGGTGTTCGCCGCAGGATCCGGGATCGGCGTCGGGTCAGCGGCAACGTGCGGCTTATCCTGAAGTTCGGATGCCGCAGCGCTCACATCATGCGCGCGCGCCAAATCGATCGACAATTTTGGCGGCCACGGATCGCCATTGAGACTCGCCTCTTTGCCCCGCAGCCGAACCAGTGCATCGACGAAATCGCCCTCCTCCTCGGACACGT
>DASXGS010000430.1:0-5258 GCA_036488975.1 Rhizomicrobium sp.
GATGCCCCAGCCGAGATTGGTGACGTTCACGCCTTTGGCGGGGCCGGTAGTGCCGCCGGTCGGGAAAATGCCGACCACGTCTTCCAGATTGCCGAACGGATCGGCATCTTCCGCGAATGGCGCATCGCCTTCCTTCAGGAAATGCTCGAGCGAGGGATGACCATCGTCGGCACGATCCACACAAATGAGCCCGCGAATGGATGGCACCTTCGCTTTTAGCTCGGCAGCTTCCTTGGTGTATTGCGAGTGATAGAACAGCCAGCCGCAACGCACGTAATTCATGTACTGGATGTTGGCATCGAGCGAGTTGCGCGCGTTCACCGGAATCCATTTCTGGGCCGCGCGCCACATGCCCAGCAGGCACACCAGCACGCTCCAGTGGTTGGGGGCGTAGATGGCCACCGGTTCCTGCCGCTGAACGCCGTTCGCGCGCAGCGCCGAGGCGACCTGGAAGGTGAGCTTCTGTAGCTCGACAAAGCTGATGCGCGTCTCGCCTTCCTGAATGGCAATCCGTTCGGGATCGATCTCGACCCCGCGATCGAAATAATCGATGGCGCGCAACTGTTATCCCCAGCGGCTGTGTTCCGGTCCCGGCGTGAACGCTTCCTGCGGCTTGCCGGTGCGGCTTGTCGCCAGTGCTGCCTGCACGGCGGGCCGCGCATCGATGCGCACGAGCCATGCAGCGGTGCGCGGCGCATCCGCGAGCAGGTCGGCCTCCAGATCGCGGAGCGGCGACAGAATGGCGTAGGCATCGATATCCGCCAGAGAATACGCGTTGCCTACCAGCCAGTCGCTCGCAGCCAGCGCATCCTCGATCTTCCGTACGCCAAGGGCGATTTTGCGCCGCGAATCCGCCACCAGTTCATCCGTGTAAGTGTTGTTGAGGGCTGCACTCCACGCACCGCGCTGCTCCTCGGTCGGCATGCGGCTGATCGTCTTTTCGACATCGCGGCGATCACGCGCGGCAAGCGCCGGCGCCAGATACTGTTTCGCGCCCAGCGTGCTCACTGCAGGCTCCAGCACTTCGTTGACGAAGCGCGCCCACATCAGCACCTGCCAGCGGCCATACGCGTCGGCCGGCCGCAACGGCTTTTCGGGATACGATTCGTCGAGATACAAAGTGATGAAGAACGATTCCGTCATCGGCACGCCATCGGCCACCAAGATCGGCCCGTCGCGTTCGGGGTTGTGCTGCACCTCGACATTTTCCGCGATATTCGCCGGCAGCGCGTATTGCTGGAGCGAAACAAAATCGGTGTAGCGGCTGGTGAACGAAATACCCTTTTCGTGCAGCACGATGAGCGGCTTGAGCGAGAAGGTGTTGGGCTCCCAATGATACAGCTCGAGCATCGGGTCAGCTCTCCAGGTACTTCACGCGTTCGGCCATCGGTGTGCGGCCGAGCTTCCAGGTCGCCTTGGCGGCCGGCCGCGCATAGATCGCGCGCAACCAGTGCAGGATGTGCGGCGTCTTCTCGTCGTTGCAAAGCTGCGGCTGCGCCAGCGGCAGTGCGTAGCCGAGATTGAAGCCGTTGATGTCCGCCAGCGAATAGGTTTCGCCGGCGATCCATTGGCGGTCGCTGAGCGCCTTCTCCAGCGCAAGCGTACCGACGCCCACGCGCCTGCGCGATTCCTCCAGCTCTTCCGGCGAGAAGGTGTTGTAGATGGCCTTCGACCACGCGATGCGCCGTTCCTTCAGCGGAATGCGCTCGATCGCCGCCTTTAATTCCTCGGGGTCCTTGTTGCGCACAGAAGGCCCGACAAAAATGCTCCAGCCGATCATGCTCAGGCTTGGTGCAAAGTATTGGTCGAAAAATCGCATCCACCAGCGCATGCGCCAGCGCTCCACCGGATCGTCGGGCGTGAGCTTCGGCCCGGGAAACGCTTCGTCCGCGTACTCCATGATGGCGGTGGATTCGGTCAGCACCAGATCGTCATGTACCAGCGCCGGGATGGTGCCGTTGGGATTGATCTTGAGATATTCAGGCTTGTGCTGATCGAAGTTGAGCAGATCGAGATAATGGCTCTGGAATTTCACACCCTTCTCGGCCAGCGCCAGCATCGGCTTGCCGGAATTGGCGTTGGGCTCCCAGTGATACAGCGTCAGCATTGGGGCCAGATATTCATCCGCGCGGGTTTTCGTCTGCTTTGCCGAGCATGAAGGGCGAACATGCTAAATCGGAAAGCTCCAGCGTTGGCCTGCCCACTGGCCCATTGTGTGCCCACTGCCATGATGGGCACAAATTTTGTTGACCGCTCTGTGGGAAGCTTGCACGATCTGCGGCATGGATGCGCTGGATGACCGGCAAGTCAGGCCGGCAGATTCCACAAACCTTGTCGATGAAATCTCGCGCTACTGCCGCAACCATGGCATGGCCGAATCCACCTTCGGGCGTCTTTCCGTCAACGATGGCAAGCTGGTGAGCCGGCTGCGCACCGGCGGCCGTCTAACCTCGGAAACCCACGCACGTGTGCACGCCTTCATGGCGAGCGACGGGGCACCACTCCGCCGGCAGCCGCGTGCCTTCGGCCGCGAATTCTCCACGGCCACCGGCACCCACGCTGTCTCGGGGCTTCCGGCCGTTTCCGGCGACGCCGAAAAGAATTTTCGTTTCTACGATAACCGCCAGAAGTACCTTCTTTTCGTCACCACCTGCAGCGAAAAATGGGTCATCGCCGATCGCGTTGCGCAGGAGCTGCAGCACATCCATCCGCGTCCGCCCGCGGTGCGTCTGTTCGATGCGGGCGCAGGCGACGGCACGGTGCTCGCGCGCGTGATGCGCGCCATGCATCACCGCTTTGCCAACTTGCCGTTTTACGCCGTCGGCAAGGAAATCAGCCTCGAGGACGTGCGCCTGACACTTGAGAAAATGCCCGACCGTTTCTGCGAGCATCCAGCCACCGTGCTGGTGATGACAAACATGTACTACGCGGAGGCGCCGTGGCTGACGCCCAAAACCGTGACCGCGGCCTCCAGCATGGTATGGCGCGAAGTAGCGCTGTCCGGCAGCACCGGTCACGATTTCGAGCGCCAGATCACCGAGTTGCAGCCGTTTCTCTCGGAACACTGGCGTGCAAGGGTGAGCCCAAAATCAGGCAATCCGGTTTACGAAAAGCCGGTAGTGCTGGTGCTCTACCGCAACGATTACAAATTCCTGCTGAATTCCGTGCTGCCCCGGCCCGGCTTCGCGCGCGCCGATTTCGATCTGGTGATCGCATCGCAGCCCTATCGCGCGCGGGCGCCAGTCGAGTTCAAGGCGCGCCGGGTGATCGCGCCGCTGGCGCGCGCGCTCGGCCCCGGCGGCCGGCTGATCGGCGTGCATTCGCACGGCGACGATCCGGGGCTCGAAATCGTGCGGCGCATCTGGCCGAACGAAAATCCGTTTACCGCGGACCGCCACGCAATCCTGCGCGCCGTGAAGGCGGAGCTCGGCAAGGATGCGCGGCTGATGAACTTCAAGGCGTCGTCGGATGCGCACGCGCTGTTTCGGTACGACATGCACACGCTGCCGCACGAGATCAGCGAATCGAGCATCGGCACGTCCACCTTGCTCGCGGCTTGGAATGCAGCCGTGTATGTGGCGCAGATCGAGGACCACCGCCTCGCGTCGGTGATGTCAAACCAGGCCTATCTGGAAGCCACCCGCGATGTGCTGCGCAAGCACAGCGGACTGTGGTTCTGTGACGAATCCTATGTGATTTCCCGCCGGCCCGAGCTGAGTTGACCCGGGCTTTGCCGGAGATGAAAGCAAAGCGCGCAAAATAAGAAACGGAACACGGAGGACCACCCGGCCGTTGACGCCGCGCGGACGTTCAATCAGATTGTATGCGATGCATACAATCGCTGCCGTTGAGCGGAAATGAGGGACGAGCATGGATCACTCGGAGGCAATCCGTGCCACTCCGCTGGCGGCGCTGCTGTCGGATGTCTCCATCGAGGTGACGCCGCGGGAGCCGAGCGTCGCCGAGAAGCTGCCGCAATATTTTCCACCCGGCACGGCAACCCACGTCACCTTCCTGCCGGATGACGACCTCACCGCGTCGCAGGATACCTGTGTCGCACTGCATCGGGCGGGCTACATTCCGGTTCCGCATATTACCGCACGCAATTTCGCCACGCAGGCCTCGTTGGAGGAGCATTTGGCGCGCCTCGCCGGTGAGGCGGAGGTCACGCGCGTGCTGCTGATAGCGGGCGACGTCGATCATCCGAAAGGCGAATTCGGCGAAAGCCTCGATGTGCTGAAAACCGGCTTACTGGACAAATACGGCGTGCGCACGTGTCTGCTTGCGGGTCATCCCGAAGAACATCCCAAGGTCTCGAACGAAACGATGGACGCGGCGCTGGATGAGAAGATCGCGCGCTGCCGCGAGCAGGGCATTCAGCCGGAGATTGTCACGCAGTTCAGCTTCGAGGGGGGCGCGATCCTAAACTGGCTGGCGCACATTCGCGCACGCCATGTCGATGTGCCGGTGCGTATCGGCGTGGCCGGTCCTGCGGGAACTGCCACCTTGCTCAAATTCGCGGTGCGCTGCGGGGTCGGCAATTCATTGCGCGCGCTCCGGCGCAATGCCGCCGGCATCGGCAAATTGCTCGGCGACACCACACCCGACGATCTCTTGGCGGAAATGGCGACCGGCCTTGCGCGGCGCGAGCTTGGGCCGCTTGTTGGACTTCACCTCTATATGTTCGGCGGCACGCGCAAGTCGGCGGAATGGCTGATTGCCGCCCGCGCCAGATGCGCAGAGAAAGCTAGCATATGAGTATATTCCGCTTTTTTCAGCGGCCCCGGAGCTTTTTCAATTTCGGCGCGTTTGGTGAAGGTGGCGAGCTGTGGGGAAAGCATCGTCGCGGGTAATGCGTGGACACTCCTAAGGAGCGTGCCATGGCGTACTTGTCCTTCATCGACGATCCCAGCGATCCCCGCGAAGTTATCAGCGCTCTCGCGCGCCGCGTAGGAGCTGTTCTGCCGACAGCGGCGGTTCTGGAATTTCTATCAATGGGTGGTTTTCTCTGCGTCTGCCTTGCGCTGATGGCGGAGTTTTCGTGAGCGATCTTCAGTCCGACCAGTAGAGGCGCATCGGGTTTTCCACCAGCAGTTTGCGTTGAAGTTCCGGCGTGCCGGCGAATCTCGGAATCGAGTCCACAAGCATGCCGTCATCCGGCATGTGCGATTTCATGTTGGGGTGCGGCCAATCGGTGCCCCACAGCACGCGATCCGGGAAGGATTCCACCAGCAGCCGGCTGAACGGGATCACGTCGT
>DASXGS010000457.1:0-1600 GCA_036488975.1 Rhizomicrobium sp.
TCCTGCGGGCGCGCGAAAAGGCAGAGAAGGCATTGGGGCCGAAATTCAACATCCGCGCCTTCCACGATGCGGTATTGGAACTGGGCTCGGTGCCGCTGCCGGTACTCACGGCTCGCATCGACCGCTTTATCGCCGAAGGCGGCAAAGGCCCAAACCCGGAGATGGAGTAGACCCACTGTTGGTTTCGCACCAGGCTGTCGGAAGGGGAGATTTGGAATGCCACTGAAGGTGATTGGTGCCGGTCAAGGCCGCACGGGAACGCATTCGCTGAAGCTTGCCCTCGAGCAGCTCGGGCTCGGGCCGTGCCATCATATGGTGGAAGTGATCGAGCACCCGGAGCAATACCCGTATTGGGAGCGCGCGTTCGAGGACCAGCCCGTGGATTGGGAGGAGGTCTATCGCGGCTACAATTCGGCCGTCGATGCGCCGACATGTCTTGTCTACCGCGAGCTCGCCGAGCGGTATCCGGACGCCAAGATCATCCTGACCCTGCGCGACCCGGAACTGTGGTGGCGCTCCGTGTCGGCAACGATCATGTCGCCGGATGTTTGGAGCGGCGAGCGAATGGCACAGCATCCGATGGCGCGGTTGGGACCAAAAATTGGCGGATTCCGTATGCGGCGCGGCTACCAACCATTCCCGCGAAACGACCGCGACGCCGCCATAGAGGATTTCCAGCGCCACAACGAAGAAGTGCGAAAAGTCATCCCGCCGGAGCGGTTGCTGGTGTACGAGGTTTCGCAAGGCTGGGACCCGCTTTGCAACTTCCTCGGCCTCCCGGTCCCCAACGAACCGTTTCCCCACAGCAATACCAGCGAGCAGTTCCGTGCCCGCGTGCTCGCTATGGATGCACAAAACTCGGGCGGAAACTGAGCACCCTTGCAGAATCGGCGCAACGCTGATATGCGCCGCCATGGAACCCCACTCTCCCATCCGCGAAGCCCTCACCTTCGACGATGTGCTGCTGGTGCCGGCGGCCTCCGAAATCCTCCCCTCCCAGGTCGACACGCGAACCAGGCTCACCAAGACGATCGAGCTGGGCATTCCGCTCATCTCGGCCGCGATGGATACGGTGACGGAAGCGGGCCTCGCCATTGCCATGGCGCAGGCCGGCGGCATGGGCGTGATCCACCGCAACCTTTCCATCGAGGAACAGGCCGAGCAGGTCCGGCGGGTGAAGAAATTCGAAAGCGGCATGGTGGTGAATCCGGTCACCATCGGGCCGGAGGCCATGCTCGCCGATGCGCTGGGTTTGATGGAGCGCTACAACATTTCCGGCATCCCGGTGGTGGAAAACCCGAATGCCAAGGGCGCCGGCAAGCTCGTCGGCATCCTTACAAACCGCGATGTGCGCTTTGCCACCGACACGCGGCAACCCATTCGCGAACTGATGACGAAAGACAAGCTTGTAACCGTGCGCGAAGGCGTGCGCGCCGATGAAGCCAAGCGCCTGCTGCACCAGCATCGCATCGAAAAGATTCTGGTGGTGGACGAGAACTACCGCTGCGTCGGCCTTATCACCGTGAAGGACATCGAGAAGGCGCAAAAATTTCCCAACGCCTGCAAGGATGAGCGGGGTCGCCTACGGGTGGCGGCGGCA
>DASXGS010000460.1:0-4046 GCA_036488975.1 Rhizomicrobium sp.
CATCCCGCTCGGCAAAACCAATGTGCCGGAGTTCGGCATCATTCCCACCACCGAACCACGGCTGTACGGCGCCGCACACAATCCCTGGAATCTCGCGCACACGCCGGGCGGTTCGTCGGGCGGGTCGGCCGCAGCGGTGGCCGCGCGCATCGTGCCGATCGCGCATGCGACCGACGGCGGCGGCTCGACGCGCATTCCCGCCTCGTGCTGCGGACTCGTCGGGCTGAAGGTTTCGCGCGGCCGCATCACACAGGGTCCGAACGCCGCGGATTCGACCAGCGGTCTGTCTGTCGATCACGTGGTGACGCGCACCGTGCGCGATACCGCCGCCGCGCTCGATATCTCCTGCGCGCCCGATTACGGCGATCCATATTTTGCGCTGCCGCCGAAGGGTTCGTATCTGGAAGGTGTTGGGCAGAAGCCGAAGCGCATGCGCATCGGCTTTGCGCTGCATGGTCTGAACGGCCGTACGTTCGAACCCGAAATTGTTGCGGCGGTCGAGCGCGCAGCGCGGTTGTGCGAATCGCTTGGGCACACCGTGGAAGAAGTATATCCGCAGGTCGAATACGAGCGCATGACGCTCGCATTCATGACCATCTGGGCGACGAATGTTGCATACGGAGTTGGCTCCTACGCCCGCATGCGCGGTGTCACACCGTCGCTGGATTGGGTGGAAGGGCTATCCTACGGATTGTGGGAATCCGGCATGCGGGTGACGGCGCCGCAGCATATCGACATGCTGCAGGTGTTCCACCGGATTGCGCGCATCATGGCAAAGTTCCACGAGACCTACGATGTGTGGCTGACACCCACGCTCGGCGCACTGCCACTGAAGTTGGGCACCATCGACATCGAAGAAACCGACCCGCAGAAGGGCTTGATGCCGTTGCTCGGCTATGTGCCGTTCACCGCGATGCAGAATGCGACCGGCCAGCCGGCCATCAATTTGCCGCTGCATTGGAGCGAAAGCGGCTTGCCGGTCGGCGTGCAATTCGTGGCGCGCAGCGGCGACGAGATGACCTTGCTGAAACTGGCGGCGGAAATCGAAGAAGCTGCGCCGTGGGCGGATCGCCGCCCGCCGCTCTAAGAGGAGTGTGCGATGGGCTTTGCGGAATATGGTGAGTACGACGGTTTGGGATTGGCGCATCTCGTGCGCCGGAAGGAAGTCGCGCCGGTCGAGCTGGTGGAAGAAGCGATCTCACGCATCGAGCGACGCAACCCGAAGCTGAATGCGGTTGTGTACAAGGCCTATGACGAAGCGCGCGCCGCCGCCAAAGGCAAGTTGCCGGATGGGCCGTTCAAAGGCGTGCCGTTTCTCATCAAGGACATCGGGATGCCGGTTGCCGGTTGGCCGATGACCGATGGCTCAAAATATCTGCACAACTACATGTCGCCCGAGGACGGAGAATTGACACGGCGCTATCGCACGGCCGGAGTCGTCCTCGCCGGCAAGACCAACACCCCGGAATTCGGCATTCCCGGCACGACCGAAGGCCGGCACCTCGGCATCTGCCGCAATCCCTGGAATCCGGACCACAGTTCGGGCGGATCGTCGGGGGGCGCTGCTGCTGCAGTCGCTTCTGGCATGGTGCCGATGGCGCATGGCAGCGATGGGCTGGGCTCGATCCGCATTCCCGCGGCACAATGCGGATTGGTCGGATTGAAGCCGACGCAGAACCGCAATCCCGGCGGACCGGACGACCGCGGACGGGCACATGGTTTCGTTCTCGATCACATTCTCTGCCGCACGGTGCGCGATTGCGCCGCGATGCTCGATTGGACCGGCACGCCGGAGGACGACTCACCCTATTCGCCGCCGCCAAAGGCGCGGCCGTATATGGACGAGATCGCCACGGCACCCGGCAAACTGCGCATCGGCTTCTCGACGGAAACGCCGCTGACCGCGGTGAAGGGCATTGCGCCGAATGCCGATGTGCAGGCGGTGTTCGACGGCACGGTGAAGCTGCTGGGCGAACTGGGTCACGATTTGATCGAGCACAAATCGTTCGGCATCGACTGGTTTCAGCTGTACCGCGCGCAGGGCTGCGTCTCCGGCGCGATGTTCGCGGCGAGCATGACAGACTGGAAGCGCGTGCTCGGCCGCGAGCCCGCGGAAGACGACATGGAGCCGCTTGCCTGGGCTAGTTACCGCGCGAGCCAGAAGCTGACCGGTGAGCAGGTGGGCTGGGGCTTGCAGACGCTACGGCTGCTGACACGGCAGATCCTGCGCGCGTGGCGCAGTTTCGATGTGCTGCTGATGCCGGTAACACTCACGCCCGCGCCGCCCATCGGTCATCTCGACCCGGTCAATGTCGAACCCCGCGAGTTCAACCGCCGGCAGGCGCGTGTATTCGGCTACACGCCCACCTTCAACATGACCGGCCAGCCTTCGATGTCGCTGCCGCTCGGCATGTCGTCTGACGGCCTGCCCATCGGCATGATGTTCACCGGCCGCTATGGCGACGAAGCCACGCTGTTCCGCCTCGCCGCACAGCTGGAAGAGGCGCGCCCCTGGCGAGATCGCCGGCCAGCCATCTGGGGCTGAACGTATCAGCGTAGCCGTCGGTGCGTGTCCTTCGCTACAATGAAGCGATGGACAGTGTCATTCACATCATTGGTGGCGGGCTCGCGGGTAGCGAGGCTGCGTGGCAGGCCGCGCAATCGGGCGCGCGCGTGGTGCTGCACGAAATGCGGCCCGTGCGATCGACCGATGCCCACAAGACTGACGGATTAGCCGAGTTGGTGTGTTCCAATTCGTTCCGCTCCGACGATTGGGAGAACAACGCCGTCGGGCTGTTGCATGAGGAAATGAGGCGGGCGGGATCGCTGATCCTCCGCGCGGGCGATGCGCATCGGTTGCCTGCCGGCGGCGCGCTGGCGGTGGACCGCGACGGCTTCTCGCAAGAGATCACGCGCGCGCTGGAGCAGCATCCGCGGATCGAGATTCAACGTGAGGAAATCGCCTGGCCGCCGGAAGAGTGGCATTCGGTTGTCATTGCCACCGGCCCGCTGACCGCGCCAGCGCTGGCCGATGCGATCCGCGCGCGTACCGGCGAAGAATCGCTTGCCTTCTTCGACGCCATCGCGCCGGTCGTGTATCGCGAATCCATCGACATGTCGGTGGCGTGGATGCAATCGCGCTACGACAAGGGCGATGGCGCCGACTACGTCAACTGCCCACTCGACGAGACCCAATACCGGACCTTCATCGCGGCGCTGCTGGCGGGCGAGAAAACCGAGTTCAAAGAATGGGAAACTACGCCGTACTTCGAAGGCTGCCTGCCCATCGAAGTGATGGCGGCGCGCGGAGAGGAAACGCTTCGTTTCGGGCCGATGAAACCGGTTGGTCTCAGCGATCCTCGCACGGGAAGGCGGCCCTACGCCGTCGTGCAGCTGCGGCAGGACAATGCGCTCGGCACGTTGTGGAACATGGTCGGGTTCCAGACCAAGCTGAAGCACGCGGAACAGGTGCGCATCTTCCGGATGATTCCGGGTTTGCGGGATGCGAGCTTCGCCCGACTTGGCGGACTGCATCGCAACACCTTCATCAATTCCCCACGGCTCCTCGATGGAGAGCTACGGCTGAAAGCCGATCCTCGCGTCCGCTTTGCTGGCCAGATCACCGGCGTGGAAGGCTATGTGGAGAGTGCCGCCATCGGATTGTTGGCCGGGCGCTTTGCGGCAAGCGATCTGCTTGGGACTTCTGCTTCGCCGCCGCCAGCGACAACGGCGCTGGGCGCGCTGCTGGCCCACATTACGCGCGGAGCGGATGCAAAAACGTTCCAGCCGATGAACGTCAATTTCGGCCTGTTTCCCGAGCTTGTTGAATCCGAGCGCGCCCGCGGCCGCGACCGCAAGAAAGCGATGGCGCATCGTGCGCTCGCCGATCTCGACGCTTGGCTCGGCACCACGCGGGCAGCCGCTGAATAATCAGATTCGTCCGCGCAAGCTGGCGGCTAGCATTGCCAACTGCTTGCGATAGAGCGGCACTTCTTTTTTTGGATTGCGCAAATAGAGCGGCACGAGGCTGGCCGGTAGGAAGGCCG
>DASXGS010000463.1:0-4099 GCA_036488975.1 Rhizomicrobium sp.
GGCCGCCGCATCAAGCAGGTGCTGATCAACCTGCTTTCGAATGCGCACAAATTCACGCCCCCGCGCGGCCGGATTTTCGTCGTGGCGCGTACCATCGCCGATGGCGGCGTTACCATTGCAGTGGCAGACACAGGCCGGGGTATGACAGCCGAGGAAGTGCAGACTGCGCTCAAGCCGTTCGGTCAGGTGCGTTCCGATCATCTGCACAGTCACAGCGGCACCGGCCTCGGACTGCCCATCGCGGTGGCGCTTGCCAGACAGCACGGCGGCAACCTGCATGTGGCGAGCGAGCCCGGAAATGGCACCACTGTGATGCTCACCCTGCCGCCTACACGGTTCGCCCAAAGCTTCGCGATTTCAGCAGTTCCGCCGCCGCCGCCGCCGCCGCCGGCGGCCGAGCGTCGTCACAGTGTCGCACGGGCAAACACGCAGTCGGGAGCGTTCGTATGAGCGAGCCAGCCCTGAAATTGCAGACAACCACCGCGTTTCGGGAGCGCCGCGGCGTCCCGGCCGCGCCGCCGAAACGCATCGGTCACATCGTTTCCGTGGCTGGACCGCGCGCCGTGGCGGTGCTCGAGCGTGCCGCCCAGAACGCGCTGAAGGCCGACCCGCCGCGCGTGCAGATCGGCGCGCTTCTGAAGATCACCACGCCATCCTCGACCGTCGTTGGGCTTGTCACCGCGGTAACCACACCAATGCCCGGCGGCGATCAGCAGAGCGAGGAAGTTGGGCTTATTGAGCTGAACCTCGCCGGCGAGATCGTCGCGGCGGGCGCGGATCGCCGCCTGACCTTCAAGCGCGGCGTGACCAGTCCGCCCAGTATCGGCGATCCGCTGCTCCTGGTGGACAGGCACGACCTCACGCGCGTGTATGCGCCGCCGGCTACCGCTACGGTTAAAGTGGGCACGCTTTATCAGGACCCAGGTGTGGCTGCGCGCCTGCGGGTGGACGATCTGCTGTCCAAGCATTTTGTCGTGGTCGGCAGCACAGGCTCCGGCAAATCCTGCGCCCTGACGACCGTTCTTCAGCGCATCCTCGATGACTACAAATATGCCCACGTCGTGGTGCTGGACATCCACAATGAATACCAGTCTGCATTCAGCGGGCGCGTGGAATCGGTCAATCTGAACAACTTCACGCTGCCATTCTGGTTGTTGAACTTCCAGGAGCTCACCGCCGCGCTGACCACCTCGGATGAGCACCGCGATGCGGAAGCGGAGATTCTCGGCGAAGCCGTAGTTTCCGCGAAAAAGCGCTACGGCGACCACGCCCTGACGCGTGGCTCGCTTGTCCGCAAGGCGACGGATACGACCCACCTGACGGTAGAAACGCCAACGCCATTCCGACTGTCCGACGTGATTGCCTATATCGACGAACAACTCGGGCGCCTTGAGCGTACTCAAGTGACTTTGCCGTTTCGCAAGCTGAAGACACGCATCGAGACGATGGTAGCCGACCAGCGCTACAACTTCATGTTCGGCAGCCTGACGGTGCAGGACACGATGACGGAGATTCTCGGTCGCCTGTTTCGCGTCCCGAGCGAGGGCAAGCCGATCACCGTGATCGACCTCTCGGTCGTGCCCGCCGAAATTCTCGACGTCGTGATCTCAGTCATCTCGCGGCTCGCTTTCGATCTCGCTATCTGGAGCAAGGGCGGATTGCCGACATTGCTGGTTTGCGAAGAAGCGCACCGCTACGCGCCCGCGGCCGAACGCGATTTCGGGCCTACCCGTCAGGCACTGGCGCGAATTGCCAAGGAAGGCCGCAAGTACGGCATCTCGCTCGCACTGGTGACGCAGCGCCCGTCGGACCTTGATCCCACCATTCTCTCCCAGTGCAGCACCGCAATCGCCTTGCGCCTTTCCAGCGAACGCGATCAGCAGGTGATGCGCGCCTCCACCCATGAGGGCGTCATCGATCTGCTTGACTTCCTGCCGCTGCTCGGCGACCGCGAAGCCATCATTCTTGGACAGGGCGTTTCGATGCCGATGCGCATCACGTTCGATGATCTGCAAAGCAACGCGGTGCCGCGCAACCTCAATCCCGGCTTCTCGAAAACCTGGAAAACGCCGAACATGGATCGCCAGCAGTTGGAGCAGATTGTGTCGCGTTGGCGCCAGAGCGGCCGCGACAAGGGTCAGGCCTAGTCAGCCGAGGAACACTTCGAGGCTACTGATCACGCCGGCGGCGCCCGCCGCCGCGACTCTCGACCGCTGTTTTGCAGTCCGCCGACAATTGATCGAGATGGCTCTCAAGACAGCGCCGTTGCAGGCGAGGGCGGTCCATGCCGCTGCAATATTTTGTTACCTCGCTGGCGCAGGCCTCGCGGAGCCGGCCGCGTTCGCCCCGTCGCCCTTCGTTAAGGCCGCGGCGCCCTTCGTTGAACATTCCGCCCGCGTGGCGTCCATGTGCTCCAAATCCGTGTCTGTTGTTCTGCTGATTACAGGCGGCCAGCGGCACGGCACCAAGCAACAAAATCAATCCCAGCGAAAATCCCTTCATACGAATTTCTCCGTCGCTTTGCTTCGATGCCGCCGGGATGGCCGTTCGCCAGATCTTGCCGGCCGATATTTCTTGAATCGAACCAGCGCTTCCGAAGATGTCAATCCGGCACCCGGCTTAACACGAGGCAATCGATCGGGCGCAGCAGGTGCGCAGCAGAAGGTGCAGTCCATGGCGATGTGTCAGGCTTCCGAGCCGGAACTCACCTTCTTTATTGGTGTGACAGCCTGCGGTTTTGGACCGGCAAGGTCGGGCGTTTTCAGGTCCAGGAAAATCGAATCCTGATGAATGGCGGCGCCGCAATCGCCGAAAATGTGAAACATCTGATCCGGATATTGCGCGGCGAGCGCAGCCACCTCGGCCTTCGCCTCAACAAAGGTGAGTGGCTTTGCCACATGCCCGAATGGCACAAAGTCACCTTCGTCTTCCTTCAAAATCACGAAACGCGTTTCAGCCATGACATCTCCATTGGCCGCTGTGGCCGGGTACTGGCGATATTTATACCGTTGGCGCGGCTGGCGAAAATGCCATCTGCCGTCGCGCCCGAGCAAGGGACAGCGGCACTAAGGTAGGCGCGGGCGTTGCCGCTGCAATGAACCCTGGAAAATATTTTAATGGGATCGTCTGTCCATTGGCCCTTGGTTGGACGGGCCAGGCCGATGGTGGGCGGTACCGGGACCGAACCAGTATCCCTGCACCCCCTACGATCTCAATCTGGTCCCAAACCGATTTTCCGTGACTCGCGGATACTTTCCAGTGCCCTGAACGGACGGCCGCGGTCCAAGTTGAGCAACTAATGCCGGGAATCGGCGGCGAGGGCAGCGGTATTCAGTTCGGCTTCGGTAGCGGCGGCGCTCATGGAGGCCGCTTCAACCCGCTTGGCCCATGGACTCAGCACCAGCAGCAGCAGACCTGAAAGGATGCCGACACCGCCGGTGATGGCGAAGAACGCCGCTTGCGAAACACTGCTCCACAGGGCGCCCAGCACGCCCGCTGCCAGGTTGCCGAAGAAGGAGGCCATGAACCACGCGGCGATCGCGGTCGCCGCGAACGCCGGCGGCGCCAGCCTGCCGAACAGTCCCAAGCCCACCGGCAGGATGAACAACTCGCCGATTGTGTAGATGAGGAAATAGAAGGCGAGCCACAGCCAGCTGGCGCGTTCGCCACCGGCGCTCTGCGCCACGGCCGCCAGCAGCAAATACGATGCGCCGACAATGAACGCGCCAAGCGACATTTTGCTGATGCTGCCCGGTTCGCGCCCGCGTCGCGCCGCCCGCTGCCAGTACAGCACGATGATCGGCGTGAACATGAAGATGATCATCGGGTTCAGCGACTGGAACCATGTCATGGGTATGCTGAAATGGCTGCCGACATGACGATCGACGCCGCTGTCTGCCCACAGCGCCACCGTGTTGCCGGACTGCTCATAGGAGGCGCGGAACACCACGACGATGGCAATCACAGAAAGCAGCAGAATGTAGGTGGCCAGCGGCGCCGGCCCTCGCTCCGCCGTGCCGCTGGTTTCCACAGAAATCGCGTTGCTCTTCGGCAGATAGCGGCCGCCCGCAAGATAGGTGATGAGCCCGATCAGCATGCC
>DASXGS010000011.1:0-5973 GCA_036488975.1 Rhizomicrobium sp.
TTCGCTCATTTCGCTGCGTCGCGCTCCGCTGCCCGTTTGAAAGCGGGCCGGGAGGTGATGCGCGCGGCGTACGCTTCGAGGGCGGGTGTTTTGGCCGTCATGCCGAAGAGCATCATGAAATGGATGCCGCCGCCGAGCAGCACATCCACGGTCGAGAATTCATCGCCGAGAAAGTATTTGTTCTTCGAGAGGTGGTCGTTAATCACCGCCTCGACCTCATCCGGCGCCGCCCACCCCATCATGCCCTGGATGTGCTTGATCTCGAGTCGGCGTTCGATGAAGGCGGGCTCCATGATACCCGGGCGATAGAAAAGCCACGATAGAAATTCGCCGCGCTTCGATTCGCCAACTGCCGGCCCCAGCGGCGCCTTGCGGTACTTGTCAGTCAGAAACAGGCCGATGGCGCAGGATTCGAACACCGTTTCGCCATTATCCTCTAACGCGGGGACCTTGCCATGAGGATGCGGATTGGCGGCATCCTTCTCGCCCGTGCCGTCGGCACGCCGGAAGGTGACGAGCTTGGTCTCGTACGGCACCCGCAACTCTTCCAGCAGCCACACGATGCTGCTCGAGCGGGTGTTGGGTGAATGATAAAGCGTGATCATGTCCTGCTCCGGGGGAAATTCTGCGGCCATCTTACTGCCGCCCTGCTGACAGCTTTGTGTCAGCAGCAGACGCTAGGGTCTCTCCTGAACCACGGCAAGCGCATAGAGCCTGAGCGCGCTCGCCAGGGGGCGCTTACCGCGGTCACCATCTATGGCAGCAATAAGGCGCGCAAAGCTGATGTTCAGCCGCGCCGCTTCCGATTTTAGAATCGCCCAGAATTCCGGCTCCAGCGCCACGCTGGTTCGGTGGCCCGAGATGCTTACGGAACGTTTTTCCAAGAGGCGCATTGGGTTGGGTGATGGCATGAGCCATCGTAACAATTGAGCAGATGTGCGATGCGTGCAATCCCTTTCGTTGTTGCTGCCGTTGTCGGCTGCGGAGTCATTCAGGCGAGCGCGCAGCCAAAGATGCGCTCCATGGATCCGGGAATCGCCACGACCAACGCGTCTTATGACGATCTCAATTGCGCGGCCCGTTACACTTTGGCGGCCTTCGTGATTCAGCAGCTCGATACCACCGCCGCAGCGTATTATGCGGAGCGCGCCTCCGATGCTGGCAAGCGCTATCTGGCGCTACACCCGGGCGAGACGCAGCAAACCTATTCCAGCCGGGTGGTGGCGAACGCGCAGGACATTCAGGCCAGGCTCGCGAGCAACTCGATTAGCCCGGAAAGCCTGGTCGCGGAGATCAAGCACTGCGATCAGGACGCGGACACCCGGGTGGTGACGTAGTCCACCGGTGCTTAGCCCGGGTGGATCATGTCCTCCGGGCGCACCATGCGATCGAACTCTTCGGGGGTGACCAGGCCACTCTTCACGGCTTCGTCCTTCAAAGTTGTGCCATTCTGGTGCGCCGCCTTGGCGATCCTCGCGGCATTGTCATAGCCGATTTTGGGCGCCAGCGCGGTCACCAGCATCAGTGACCGTTCCAGTCCTGCCTTGATGTTGTCGAGTCGCGGCTCGATGCCGATCACGCAGTTTTCGGTGAAGGAGCGCGCCGCATCCGCCATCAGATGCACGCTTTGCAGGAAGCTGTACGCCATCACCGGGTTGTAGACGTTCAGCTCGAAATGGCCCTGGCTGTCAGCGAATGTGATGGTGCTGTGGTTGCCGAAGATGCGCACGCAAACCTGCGTCAGCGCTTCGGCCTGCGTCGGGTTCACCTTGCCCGGCATGATCGACGAACCGGGCTCGTTTTCCGGCAGCGCAAGTTCACCAAGGCCAGAGCGGGGGCCTGAGCCCAGCAGGCGGATGTCGTTCGCGATCTTGAACAGCGAAGCCGCTACCGTGTTGATGGCGCCGTGGCTCATCACCATGGCATCGTGTGCCGCCAGCGCCTCGAATTTGTTCGGTGCGGTCACGAAGGGGAGGCCGGTGATGGCGGCGATGCGCTCCGCCACCATCTTGTCGAAGCCTTTGGGCGCATTGAGTCCGGTGCCGACAGCGGTGCCGCCCTGCGCCAACTCCATCAGCATCGGCAGCGTGGATTCGATGCGGGCGACGCCGTTTTCCACCTGCTGAGTGTAACCCGAGAATTCCTGGCCCAGGCTGAGCGGCGTTGCGTCCTGTGTATGCGTGCGGCCGATCTTAATGATGTCCTTCCACGCTTCCGACTTGTCCTTCAGCGCGCGATGCAGCATCTGCAGCGCTGGGATGAGCCGGTGAATGATTTCTTCGGCGCAGGCGATGTGCATCGCCGACGGGTAGCTGTCGTTGGACGACTGACTCATGTTGACGTGGTCGTTTGGGTGGACCGGCTTCTTCGAGCCCCTGGCGCCCCCCAAGAGCTCGATCGCGCGGTTCGAGATCACCTCATTCGCATTCATATTCGATTGCGTGCCGGAGCCGGTCTGCCACACCGACAACGGGAAGTGATCGTTCAGCTTGCCGTCGATCACTTCCTGCGCCGCCTGCACGATAGCGTTGCCGGTCTTCGGATCGAGCTTGCCAAGCTGCATGTTCACTTCGGCCGCAGCGCGTTTGACGACGCCAAGCGCGCGAACAATGGCAGGCGGCTGCCGCTCCCAACCGATGCGGAAATTGTGGAGCGAGCGCTCGGCCTGTGCCCCCCAGTATTTGTCGGTGGCCACTTCGATGGGCCCGAACGAGTCCGTTTCCGTGCGTGTCTGTGTCATGCCGCAGATTATAGCGGATTCGGGGACTTGCGCGCCCGCGCTACTTTTTACGGAACGCGTCCAAGCTGACGACTTCCGCAGGGGCTGCTTTCTCGGGCTCGTTGGAGGGTTCCGGAACCGGCTTTGGGCCAGCGAGCGGTGCGGGCTTGGCGGCGGGAAGCGCTGTCGGCGTGGCCGGTGCCTTGTCACCGGCGGTGGTATCGCTGCCTTGGAATTGGAGCCCAAACTGCACGCCTGGATCGACGAACTGAGTCAGCGCGGCAAACGGTACGGTGAGCGTCGCCGGAATCTTCTTGAACGACAACATCACCTGGAACCAGCCGTCCTTCACCTTCAGACCAGAGTATTGGTGCTGAAGGATGATCATCATCTCGTCGGGATATTGCTCGCGCAGGAAATCCGGAATGTCCACGCCAGGGAAATCGGTCTTGAAGGTGATGCAGAAATGGTGCGAACCGATCAGGCCCTGTTTCTCGATGCGCTTAAGAGCATCGCGCACGACGCCGCGCAAAGCCGCATCGGTCAGGGCCTGATAGCCGATGTAATCCTTCGCCATGACGCTCCCGTGAGTACGCAAAGACTAATCGGAGCCGCTTTCGAGTCAATGACCGGAAAGTACCGCCGCATTCGTCGCTTGTTCAGTATAACGCGGCCAAGGCGTCCGGTGCGTAGGGTTTCAATTGATCGAATTTCCCGGCGCGAATCTTGTCCGGCCAATCGGGATTGACGATCAATGCGCGGCCAACGGCGACCAGATCGAAGTCTGCGCGCGCCAGCATCTCCAGCAGGCGGTCGATGCCCGCAGTTTCCGCACCTTTGCTGCGGTAGGCGGTGATGAAGTCGTCGTTCAAACTAACAGAGCCGACGGTAATCGTCGGTTTGCCGGAAAGTTTCTTTGTCCACCCGGCGAGATTGAGATCCGATCCTGTTTCCGGGAACTCCGGTTCCCAAAAGCGGCGTGTCGAGCAGTGAAAGCAATCCACGCCGGCGTCGACCAGTGGCGCGAGAAAGCGTTCGAGCTCGTCCGGACTGTGCGCAAGCTTGGCCGCGAAATCCTGCTGCTTCCATTGCGAGAAGCGCAGCAGCACCGGGAATTCCGGACCTACTGCTGCGCGCACGGCGCGCGCGATCTCAGCGGCGAACCGGGTGCGGCCCTCCAATGACCCGCCGTAGCCGTCGTCGCGCTGGTTGGTGCCTTCCCAGAAGAACTGGTCGACAATGTAGCCGTGGGCGCCGTGGATTTCGACCCCGTCGAACCCGAGTTGCTTCGCATAAGCAGCGCTTTTCGCGAAGCCGGCGATCACGTCCTCGATGTCGCGTTGCCTCATCGGTTCGGCGACTTTCTTGCCGGGCTTTGAAAGTCCCGATGGCCCGAGGCTTGGCGCGTCGGGATAGGGGCCGCTGCCGGCGTGGCGGATGATCCCCTGATGCCACAGTTGCGGCATGATGAGGCCGCCCGCCGCATGCACCTCGCTCAACACGATGGCCCAGCCGGCCAACGCTGAGTCGCCGAAAAATGCCGGCACGTTCGCATCATTGGATGCCGAGCGATGCTCAGGCGAGGTACCTTCGGTCAGGATGAGCCCGACGCCGCCTTCCGCACGGCGGCGGTAGTAGGCCGCGACATCTGGGCCGGGAATCTGGTCCGGAGATTTCGATCGCGTCATAGGGGCCATGACAATGCGATTCGGAAGAGTCAGGGCCTTGAGGCGAAAGGGCGCGAAGAGTACGTCCGTGGAAACCATGCTGATTACCTTAGCGAATAACGGTTCGACCCACGAGAACCACGCCGCCGCGCGCGTTGCAAGCGGGTGGCGATGAGCGACCCGGAACCGGGCTCCCGAATCGGAACACCCCCGGACGAGCCTCCTTCGGAGCAGGAACTCGGGGAGTTGGCGCGGCCTTCATCGGCGCTGGCCCTTCTCACGGTTTTCCGGCACCGCAACTATCGCCTGTTCTTTTCCGGGCAGCTGGTGTCGCTGATGGGCACGTGGATGCAGTCCGTGGCGCAGGCGTGGCTGGTATATCGACTTACGCATTCACCATTCCTGCTTGGCCTCACCAGTTTTTGCGCGCAGGTGACGGTGTTTTTCATGGCCTCATTCGGCGGCATGATCGCCGACCGCGTGGACCGCCGGAAAATGCTGCTGGTCACCCAGGGCCTTTCGATGGTGCAGGCCGGCATTCTCGCCGGGCTCACCATCGCCGGCGTGGTGCAGGTGTGGGAAGTGATCGTGCTGGCGTTCGGGATCGGGCTGATCAATTCGGTGGATGTGCCGACGCGGCAAGCGATGACTTTGGACATGGTCGGACGAGGCGATCTGCGCCACGCCATCGCGCTCAATTCGATGATGTTCAATCTGGCCCGTGTCATCGGGCCGTCAATCGCGGGTGCATTGATTGCAATAGTGGGGGAGGGGCCATGCTTTGCGCTCAACGCGCTCTCCTTCGGCGCCGTGCTCACCAGCCTGCTGCTGATGGATTTGCCGCAGCGACCAAGGCGCCCTTCCGGTCATCCTTTGCACGAAATTGTCACCGGCTACCGCTATTCCTTCGGTTCGCCGCAGATCCGCCTGTCGCTGATGCTGGTCGCAGTCTCGTCGATGTTCGGCGCGGCATACCTTTCGATGCTGCCGGCCTTCGCACGCGATATCCTGCATGGCACTTCTACCAGCTACGGCACTCTGATGACATCTGTCGGTATTGGCGCGCTGATTGGCGCCTATGGTTTGTCGCGCATTCACGAGCGTTGGCTCACGACCGCGCCCATTGCCGCCGCGCTGTGCTTCGGCCTGGGATTGATCCTGTTTTCGCACTCGCATGTGCTGTGGCTGAGTGTGGCGCTGCTGCTGCCGACTGCCTGCAGCCTTATGCTGCTCGGGGGCACCACGAACACCATCATCCAGATCGCGGCAGCGGAGCAGTATCGCGGCCGCGTGATCTCGCACTACACACAATCCTTTCTAGGCATGATGCCGTGGGGTTCGCTGCTGCTTGGTTATCTCGCCAGCCGAATCGGCATCGGTGAGAGCGTCACGCTGGGCGGCACGGTGGTGATGGCTTCTGCGCTGCTAGCCTGGTTCAACCGCGCCCGCCCGCAACTCGCCCCAGCACCGGGAGAGTAGAAAAGCTCACATGTACGAAGGGGTTGAGACCGCAGAAGAGCGCGAACAGGCATATGACCGCTTCGTCTGGCGCAACCTGAAGCGCAACTACGCCGGCCACTATGTGCA
>DASXGS010000028.1:0-5977 GCA_036488975.1 Rhizomicrobium sp.
GCTTCGATCATCACGTTCGACAGAATGGGAATGGTGTTGCGGCGTTCGACCACGCTCTGCACATGCGAAAGCGCCTTCAGGAAAGCGCCGCGTTCAACCGTAATTTTCATCGTCTTGCGATCCGCGTGAGAATTGCGCTCCAACCCGTCCGCACAGCCCCTCCGTACGTGCGGTTAAGCGCTTGGCTCACTTGAGGTTTTTTGGAGTATTCGACTCAAGCCTCCCACTATATCAGGGCCATGCCGGAGTGAACAGGTTTGGGGCCGGAAAACCGCCGGTTTCGGGTCGGTTTTTCGGGTAGAAAAAAGGCTGCGGACGGCAGGTCCGCAGCCCTTTCAGGATGGGGTGTTCAGAGGGTTCTTGGCTTGGACAAGACCTGCTTCAGGAAGTCCACTTCCTGTTTCAGATTGGCATCGCTGGCACACAGCGCGGTGATGCGGCGGCAGGCGTGCAGCACCGTGGTGTGATCACGGTCGCCGAAGCGCCGGCCGATCTCGGGCAGGGAACGCATGGTGAGCTCGCGGGCGAGATACATGGCCACCTGGCGGGGGCGCGCCACCCGGCGGCTGCGCTCCTGCGAATGCAGATCACGAACATCCAGCTTATAGAACTCGGCGATTTTTCTCTGGATGTCCTCGATGCCGGTCTTCTTTGGCGGCGCCCCACGCTGGCAGATGGTTTCTTCCGCGAAGTCCATCGTCACGGGCTTTTTGGTGAGATCGGCATAGGTCGCGATCTTGGCGAAAATGCCGACCAGTTCGCGGGGGCTCGCATCCTCCATGTCGGCGATGCGATCCAGCACCTCTTTCGGGATCTGCACCAGCGGGCGTTCGCGCGCAAAATCTTCCGAACGGCGCTTAAGAATAGCGAGCCGCATCTCACGATCCGGTTTCTTGAGCCCGATCACGACGCCGCCAGTGAGCCGGGAGCGGATATCGGGCCCCAGCGCATCGAAATTCTCTGGGGCGCGGTCGGCGGCGATCACCACCCGGCGGCGTAGATCGGAGAAGGCGTTCACCGTGTGCAGGAACTCGGAAATCGTCGAGGTGCTGCGGCAGATGTGCTGGAGATCGTCGATCAGAAGGAGCTCGGCAGCCCGGACTTCCTCTTTGAAGGCCAACGTTTCGCGCCGATGCAGCGCGCCAAGGAAATGGCGCATGAAATCCTCTGCACCCAGGAAAAGGGCGCGGCGGCCACGCTTGCGTGCTTCCAGAGCGGTGGCATTCAGGATGTGGCTTTTTCCGAATCCGAAACCACCATGCAGATAGAGCAGGGATGTCGGGGTTTCGCGTCCCTCCGCGAAGCTCCGTGCGGACTCGCACGCGAACTCGTTCGCGGAACCGGTCACCAACGTGTCGAAGGATTGCGTGGGATGCAGCACGCGGTTCCACAGGCTGCGCGGTGCCTCGCTTTGCTGCGTCGGGAAAGCCGCCACAGTGGCCGTCCCATTCAACTCCGGGGTCTTCACGACGCCCCCGCCGAGGTTGAGCGGTGCAAGCACGATCGAAACCGAACGGGGCTCGCCGCCCTCCGCCTGCAAGGCCCGTTCGATGCGCGCCACGTAGTGGTTCGCCACCCAATTGCGCACCACCGGCTTGGGCGCGCCGATCTTTACCTCTCCCTTTTCCATGCTGAGCAGCTGCAGCGCGCCGATCCATGCGTTGAACACCGGATCTCCCAATTCCCGGCGCAGGCGCTCGCGTGTCGCCGTCCAGATATCGCCCCCGTGCAAATTCTTCATCGGTTGTGCCATTTCCCTATGCCCTTTTCTTGTTGGCCGGCTTTCTGCCGGCGCCCCATTCTCGAGAACTCTGTTCACGCTCGGCGCGCAGCCCGCACGCCCAAATCCTGTCCTTTTCCTTCCCGTCGCCTCCTTCCTCAGCTCTGCCGCCAGGGCAGGCCGGTTGCCTTCCACCCGCTTTTGCTTCCCCGATGCCGCTCGGAATCCAGATCGCCCTCGAAACCGCCAGCCACGTTGTAGGCGCGCGAGAAGCCTGCCTCAGTCATCGCGATGGCGGCCGCGCGCGAACGCGCGCCGGAGCGGCACAGAAACAGGAGCGGAGCGTCCGCTGGCGTCCCCGCCCGGGAGAGAGCAGCCTTCGTCTCCGCCACGAAATCGGGATTGGCCGCCATGCTGGGAAACCGTTGCCACTCTACGGTAATGAGGTCCCGCCCCATCCCGGCCAGGTCCGGCACGCCGACGTAGCTCCACTCCGCGACGGTCCGGACGTCGATGAGTTGGGCGCGGGCATCCGCCTGCAGCAGCTGCCAGGCTTCGGTTACTGGCAAATCGCCCGCGTAACGCTGAGCACGCGACGATGCTCCCCGATCCGACATGACAAAGACTCCCCGGCCGCGCGCGCAACAGCGCACGCAGAACTATGCTTCCGCAAACTTCGCTTTTACTGTGGTGACAGACGTAAGGATTTGTCGATAAACGCTTTTCTTGGCGCTATTGTCCGCCTATCCCGACATTTCCTTCATGCCCCGCTTCAGCCCGCTAACCCTAATGCAGGCTTAAAGCGCGCCGCAACGGGAACAAACGCCCAACGAGAACCGATTCGGTTACGCACTCGAAACGCTGGGGGGATGAATTTGTCTGTGTCCGGAGGGAGTTCTGCCGAAAGGGACGAGAATCAACCCTTTATGTAACTTAGGTGAAGGTTCGAAGACGTCCGTCCACAGATGAAGAAAATTTTGTGACGGAATCAAGAAAACACTTGCAAATCGAAATGTTCAAACAGCGCCAGCCACTTGGAGCAGCGAAAATAAAATTTTCAACCGGTCAGGGCGGCGATGCGATGGGCCAACCGTGACACTTTCCGGGCACCGGTGTTCTTGTGCAGCACGCCCTTTGTGACACCCCGCATGATCTCCGGCTCTGCCGCCTTCAGCGCCTGAGCGGCTGTCTGTTTGTCGCCGGCGGCGATCGCCTCCTCTACCTTGCGGGTGAAGGTGCGGACCCGGCCCTTGCGGGCGTGGTTGATGGCGGTGCGCTTTTTGGTGGTGCGGACGCGCTTCTTGGCCGAGGCGATATTGGGCATTTCGTGGAATTCCTATGGAAGGCCGGGCGTATAGCCCGGCACGCAGGGCCGCGCAACCCGTCACTTATTGGTCTCTGAACTCAGGTTTGCGCTTTTCACCGAAGGCGGCCATGCCTTCCTTCTGGTCTTCGGTGGCGAAGATGGAATGGAAGACGCGCCGCTCGAAGCGGATGCCCTCGGCGAGCGTGGTTTCATAGGCGCGGTTGATCGTTTCCTTGGTCATCATGACGATGGGGATGGATTTCTCGGCGATGGTCTGCGCCGCCTTCATCGCTTCAGCCATCAGTTCGGCGGCGGGCACCACGCGCGACACCAACCCGCTGCGTTCGGCTTCCGCGGCATCCATGTTGCGGCCCGTGAGGCACATCTCCATGGCCTTCGATTTGCCGACATAACGGGTGAGGCGCTGCGTACCGCCGATGCCGGGCATGACACCGAGATTGATTTCTGGCTGACCGAATTTCGCCGTGTCGGCGGCGATGATGAAGTCGCACAGCATGGCGAGTTCGCAACCCCCGCCCAGCGCGTATCCGGCAACCGCGGCGACGATCGGCTTGCGGATCGCAGCAATGCGGTCGGCGGCATCGGCAAAGAAGTTGGTTTTGTACATCTCCATGTAGGAGCGCGGTTGCATCTCCTTGATGTCGGCCCCGGCGGCGAAGGCGCGCTCGGAGCCGGTGAGCACGATTGAACGCACGGTGTCATCGGCGTCCCATTGCTCCAGTGCGTCGCAAAGTTCAGCGAGCAATTCGGAATTGAGTGCGTTGAGCGCCTTGGGCCGGTTGAGGGTGATGACGCCCACGGCGCCTTCGGTTTTGGCGATGATGTTGTGATGTTCCATGTATCCTCCAGCAATTGCAAAGTTTGATCAGGCGTGGCCGCGAGCCAAGATGCGCGCTTTGGTGATAGTTTGCTCCGCATCTTTCAGGAACTCCGGGTCAGAATCACTATTTTCCGTGAGCCATGCAAAGTCGAGATTCGCAATGGCCCTGGCAGGCTGCGGGATAATTGTCAGCAATTCCCGCATCGCGCGCAGAGCGGCTAATGTCAGGTCACCCGGGAAGTATGTGGCAGAAGCATCGGGGTATCTGAGAACGAACGCTGCAAGAGGCGCGGCCAACCACTCGAGTCCCATCTTTTGTGATACGAGCAAACGTGCCTGACTGCAGGTCAACGCATCCAGCGGGGTTTTCCAAGCCGCCACAGCACGCTGAATCATTGGCGTTCCGTCATCATCGATAACTTCCCCGCTTAGCATCTCGAGGCTTTCACCGCCGGGCGCGGAAGCGCCAGCCATCTCGAAAAATTTTCGATCACTAACGCTCATATCAGTCACCCGTGGTTTTCGCCCTCATTTCTTTCAGCCGTCCGCGGTTCTTCTTTTCCTGCAATCGTTTCTCCTTTGCCGCGCGAGGTGGTTTGGTGCGTTTGCGCGGTTTGGGCGGCGTGGCGGCGCGGGCGATAAGATCGATGAGGCGCGTGCGCACATCCTCGCGGTTGCGCTGCTGGTCGCGGAAGCGGCTGCCATGCAGCACGAGCACGCCATCTTTGGTCATACGGCGGCCCGCAAGCGTCTTCAGGCGTGCACGTATGTCGTCGTTGAGCGAAGGCGAATGTGCGGCGTCGAAGCGCAGCTCCACCGCGCTCGCCACCTTGTTGACGTTCTGCCCGCCAGGGCCGCTTGCCAGCACGAAGCGCTCGACGAGTTCGGACTCCTCGAGCGCGATTTCCGGGGTGATTCGCAACAGGCTCATGCGCGCGAGCCTATCGCTCACGTGCGCTCAGCGCAGCCTCAGCGAGCAGCAGCGTTTCGCGTACCGTACGTTTCAGCTCGACCGCGCGCGTACGATTCGCGCGGTTCCGCTTCGTGTATTTCCCGCTCTTCAGGCGGTTACGATTGCCGAGCGGCGCCCCTCGTTTTCTCGCCGGCTTCACAAGATGTGGTGGGTCGCAGCCCGTCGATTCATTTGAAGTCACGATTGGCGATTATGCCCTACTTGACGGATGATACTAGGCATGGTAGGCTCCTTCCAGATTGAGGGGATAGCCGTCATGGCCCGTAAACAGCTCAAGCCCATCCAGATGATGACCAATGCCCAGTGGGAAAAAGCCTTTCCGGATGAGGATGCTTGCGACGCCTATCTGACCCAGCACCGTTGGCCGGATGGCATTCATTGCCCACGCTGCGGTTCCACACGCACGTATGCGCTCCCCTCCCGCAAGTGGCATTGGGAATGCCCGGACTGCCGCAAGGGCGGCGCTTATCGGTTTTCCGACATCACGGGCACGATCTTTGAAAACACCAATGTCGATTTGCGAAAGTGGTTTCGGGTCATTCACTTGATGCTGACGGCAAAGAAAGGCGTGAGCGCCCTTCAGGTGCAACGCTTCATGGGCTTCGGCTCCTACAAAACCGCTTGGTACATGTGCCACCGTATTCGCGTGGCGTTGCAGGACACGCAATTCCAGCAGCTTATGGGCATTGTCGAAGTCGATGAGACATTCATCGGCGGGAAGGCTGGAAACCGTCACAAGGGCAAGCGTGGCGGCGGCAAGGGCGGCGGTGGCGGAGCGGGTGGCAAGGCCGTTGTGGTCGGCGCTGTGTCGCGCAAAGGCAACGTAGTCGCCCGCGTCGTTGCAGACGTAAGTTCCGACACACTCAATCGCTTCATCCGTGAAGCGGTATCCGACAAAGTTAGCCTGATCTGCACGGACCAATGGAGCGGGTACAAAGGCGTAGGTGGGTTTCGCCCGCACGCTTCGGTTGACCACGCAATCGGGGAATATATCCGCCACGATCAGGAATTGGTCGGCGCGGTCCACACCCAAACGATTGAAGGCTTCTGGTCCATCTTCAAGCGTCAGGTGATCGGGACGCACCACAAGATTTCCCGCAAATATCTCCCGCTCTACGTTGCCGAATGCCAGTTCAA
>DASXGS010000100.1:0-1612 GCA_036488975.1 Rhizomicrobium sp.
CGCAGCCATATTCCACCAGCGCGGTGCCCGGTGCGAGCATCTCCGCCAGCTCCGGCGCAAGGTCCGCGAGCAAGCCGCACTCGGTGCGCGTCAGGTAGTACTCCGGTAGCCGGCAGATATCCTCGAACAGCTCCGCGCCGGCGCCGTCATAAAAATATTTGCTGCTGAGTTGTTTCTGCGGTTTGGCAAGACCGGTCAGCACATGATCGAGAAATTCGGAGGATGCATCGGTTGAGACCGTTGCACGTGCACGCGCCGGCGCATCTTCCGCCAGCCGCAAGCCGCTGAACTGCCAGCGCTGGTGCGGATAGAAGAAGTTGCGATAGCTCGCGCGCACATGGCTGCGCGGCGTGGCACAGGAGCCGCCACGCAGCACAATCTGGTTGATCATGAACTTGCCGTTGTACTCGCCGACCGCGCCTTCGGCGGCCCGGAAGCCGGGGTAGGGCGCGTACGCGCTCGCCGTCCACTCCCACACATCGCCAAATATCTGTTTCGACGATGCGGCGGCAGGCAGTGGTCGCAGGTAACCGGCTTCGCGGAAATTGCCTTCAGCTGGATCGAGCGATGATGCCGCGTGCTCCCATTCCGCTTCTGTCGGCAGACGTTTGCCGCGGTAACGCGCGAACGCATCCGCCTCATAGAAACTGATATGCGAAACCGGCGCGTCCAGATCGACTGGCTGCAACCCAGCCAATGTCATCGAGAACCAGTGACCATCGCGCTCTTCCCAGTAGAGCGGTGCCATCCATTCATTCGCAACCACGCACTGCCAGCCGTCCGACAGCCAATATTTCGGATCGCGGTAGCCACCCGCTGCGATGAACTCCAGCCACTCCCCATTGATGATGAGCCGGTTGGCCAGGCGGAACGGCTGCAACAGCACTTCGTGCCGCGGTCCTTCATTGTCGAAGGCGAAGCCGTCACCGTGATGACCGATTTCGACAATGCCGCCGTCAAAGGAGGCGAATTCCGCCGTCTCTTTCGATGCTTGCGGCGCGGCGCGAAATTCGGTGTATGCGGGCCGCAGCGGATTCTGAGCAAAGGCGTGCAGCAGATCGGTGAGGATCAGCTCCTGATGCTGCTCCTCGTGGTTGAGGCCGAGCTCGATCAGCGCCGCGATTTGCGCATCGAACTCATCGGAGAGCAGCGCCAGCATCGCATCGTCGACATGGCGCCGGTATTCGCCGATCTCTTCGGCTGACGGGCGCGATAGCAACCCGCGCTGCGGCCGCGCGTGCCGCGCGCCCACCGCTTCGTAATAGGAATTGAACAGATAGGAATAAGCCGGATCGAACGTCCGATAGCCGTCCATCTTGGAAAGCACGAAAGTTTCGAAGAACCACGTCGTATGCGCGCGGTGCCATTTCACCGGGCTCGCATCCGGCATGGATTGCAAATTCTGGTCTTCCGGAGAGAGCGGCCCGGCCAACGCTTCGGTCGCCTCGCGCACCGCGCGAAAGCGCGCGAGCAACGGTGCCTCGGATGCAATCGCTTCCGCGGCATGCAGCGCGTGTTTCGGGTGAATAGTCATCGAGCGGCCCGCTCCTGTTTGCCCGATGCCTTTCGCCCCAGGCGGTCCTAAAGTGAAACTTGCGATTTGATAGATAGG